>JAEUJR010000776.1 GCA_016793585.1 Archangium sp. | reverse complement strand
AGGAAGATGGCGGTCGCGATCATCAGCGGCACCAGCACGAACCACCAGTCCTGCAGGAAGTTCGACGACCAGATGAGCAGCCGCGTCGTCCACGGCAGGGTGACCTTCATGTCGTCGAAGATCTTCGTCACCTTCGGCACCACGACGGTCATCAGCATCACGAGTACGCCGCCGCCGACCACCATCATGATGAGCGGGTAGATCATCGTGCCGACGATCTTCTGTCGCAGGCGGGCCTGGCCCTCGGTGAACTCGGCGAGCCGCAGCAGCACCGAGTCGAGCGCGCCCGACGACTCACCCGCGCGAATCATGTTGATGAACAGGTTGCCGAAGACCTTGCCGTGCGCGCTCAATGCGTCTGCCAGCGAGTTGCCTTCGTTCACCTTCTGCTTCACGTCCGAGAGAATGCGCTTGAGCTGCTCCTTCTCGACCTGATCGACCATCGCCGCGAGCGCCTCGACGAGCGTGACGCCGGCGCCGAGCAGCGTCGCGAGCTGCCGGGTCATGATGGCGATGTCGTCGGTGTTGACGCGGCCACGCGCGAGGCGGCGCAGGTTGATGTCGGTCGAGAGCGCCTGCGACGCTGCGGCTTTCGCGCCTTTGGCGCCCTTGAGCCCGGCCTCGGCTTCACCCACCACCTCGGTGAGGAACACGCCCTCTTTGCGCAGGGCGGCCCGCAGCGCCTTCGGAGAGTCTGCCTCCTTGAGCGCGGTGACGGTCTTCCCGTTGGCCGCGAGGCCTCTGTATTCGAAGACGGGCATGGCGCCTTACATGTCCTCCTGCGTGACCGAGAGGACTTCGGCGATGGTCGTCTGGCCCTGCGCCACCTTCAGCGCGGCGTCGTCGAGCAGCGTGAGCATGCCCTTCTCCATCGCCTTCTTCTTGATGGTGCCCGAGTCGACGTTCTTCAAGACGAGCTGGCGCACGTCTTCGTCGACCGGCAGCAGTTCGTAGATGCCCATGCGGCCGCGATAGCCATTCTTGTTACAGGCATTGCAGCCGACGGGCCGGTAGGCGATCTCGGTGCCGCCCATGGCGATGAAGCGGTCGCGGCTCATGCCGAGCTTCGAGATCTCTTCGTCGGTGGGGCGGTACGGCTGGCGACACTCCTGGCAGACGCGGCGCACGAGGCGCTGGGCGAGCACGGCCGTGAGCGACGACGCCACGAGGAAGGGCTCGATGCCCATCTCGACGAGGCGCGTGACGGCGCCGGCCGAGTCGTTCGTGTGCACGGTCGAGAGCACGAGGTGGCCGGTGAGCGAGGCCTGAATGGCGATCTCGGCGGTCTCTTTGTCGCGAATCTCGCCGACCATGATGATGTCGGGGTCTTGACGCAGGAAGGAGCGCAACCCCGAGGCGAACGTCAGCCCGATCTTCGGCTGAATGGCCATCTGGTTGATGCCCTTGAGCTGGTACTCGACCGGGTCTTCGACGGTGAGAATCTTCACCTCGGTCGTGTTGATGCGCGAGAGCGCGCCGTAGAGCGTGGTCGTCTTGCCCGAGCCCGTGGGGCCGGTGACGAGGAAGATGCCGTGGCTGCGCGCGGTGACGTCGTAGACGCCCCTGAGCACGTCGGGCGCCATGCCGATCTGATCGAGGTCGAGCAGCGTGCCGCTCTTGTCGAGCAGACGCATGACGATGCTCTCGCCGTGCACGGTGGGAATCGTCGAGACACGAATGTCGATGTCGCGGCCGGCGAGCTTGATCTTGATGCGGCCGTCCTGCGGCAGGCGCTGCTCGGCGATGTTCAGCTGCGCCATGATCTTCACGCGGCTGATGATCGAGTTCTGGTAGCGCTTGGGCGGCTTGATGATGTTGAGCAGCACGCCGTCGACGCGAAAACGCACCACCAACTCGCGGTCCATCGGCTCGATGTGAATGTCGCTCGCGCGCTCTTTGGCGGCGCGGAAGAGCAGCGAGTTCACCAGACGAATGATCGGCGCTTCGTCGCCCGAGTCGAGAAGGTCTTGTGCTTCTTCGAGCACCTTCTCGGCGGCGTCGATGTCCTGCGCCTCCATCTCACCAACGACCTGCTCGGCCTCGTTGATGTTGCGGTCGTAGACCGCGTTGATGGCGTCGATGATCGTCGTGGCCTGGGCCATGACGGGCTCGACCTCGAGCGCGAACATCATGCGCGCGTGATCGAGC
>JAEUJR010000748.1 GCA_016793585.1 Archangium sp. | reverse complement strand
CGCGTGCCGCCGATGGCGAGCGTGCGGCCCGAAGCCGCGAGCGCCTTCACCTGCTCGAGATGACCGATGGTGTACGTGGCCATGTGGTGTCCTGGGTCAGGCCTTCAGCGTGAGGCCGACGTCGAGGTGGGGGTGCGCGACTTTGACGGTCGCGAGCGCGGCGAGGCAGGTCTGCCACTCGCCACGCGCGATGCTGCCGGAGAACTCGAGGAAGAGCGGGCTGACGGCGCGCGCGAAGCCTTCGTCCTGCACCGCGAGCTCACGGGCGGCTTCGATGGCACGACGCTTCGCCGACTGCGCTCCGGCGTTGCGGCGCGGCAGGTCACCTTCACGCGCTTCGGGAGCACGGCCGGGCGGCAGGCCGAACATCAGCGTGCGCAGGAAGTCCTGCAGCACCTGCACGTTCTGGAATCGGCCGGCGTTCTCGGGAACCTTCGACGGGCCCTTCGGCTTCCACCCTTCCGGCAAAGTCGCGGGGCGATGACGCTCCCAGAGCATACGAACGGCCATCGTGCGCACGCCGCGGTCAGCGCTCTCCATCAACCACGCGAGCCGCTCGGGGCCACCGAGGCGCGTGTAGTGACGGGCGATCATCTCCATCGCGACGTCGCGGCTCTGACGAATGCGGCTCTCGGTGAGGCGGAAGACCTGCGCGGGATCGATCTCTTCGACCGTCAACGTGCACGCGGCATCGGCCGTCGGAGCGCCCGCGTTCTCGAGCGCGTTCATGCACAGGTTGCGGACTTCTTTGTGCTCGCTGTCGGCGAGTTCGTAGACCCGCAGGTGGTAGCCCCAGCGGCGCAGGTCGGCCTTCGTGATGGTGACGGCGAAGCGGCGAACGTCGGCGCGCGTGTCGAACAGCGCCTTCCAGAACGGCTCGGGCGTGAACTGCGCGAGGGTGAGCTTCGGCGTGATGGCGTGCGCGATGGCCTCGGGCTGCTGCGGGCCGACCGTCGGGTGATGGCAGCGCAGGTACGTCTGGGCGAAGACGCGAACCGGGTCGGGCTCTTTGGCTCCAGTCGCGAGCTCGAGCAGCCGCTTTGCACCACGCTCGAGATCGCCATCGCCGAAGTCACGCGGGTCGACCTGACCGAGCAGCATGCGGGTCGCGAAGCCAGAGAGAGTCGGATCGGTGCGCCGCGCGAGCGCGAGCAGCCACGGCAGCCCAATGGCTTTGAACGTCGCGTGCGTCGACAGCAGGTGCAGCGCGAGCTCACGAATCGAGCGATCGAAGACGAAGCCCTTCACCGCTTCGAGATCGAGCCCGGGCAGCGTCTTCGCGCGCCGCAGCACTTCATCGGCCATCGGGCGGAACGGCTGCTCGGTGAGCAGCGGCAACAGCCACGCAGCCCCGAGGTGTTCGGGCGCGACGAGCGGCATCAACTGCCGCGCGAAGCGCACGAGGTTGGAGGCGTTCGACAGATCCTGGCGACGCGGATCCGCGAAGAGCGCCTTGATGAACGTGGCGAGTTGCTCACTCACCTTCACGCGCTCGGCGAGGTACTTGCGGGCCCACTCGCGCTGCTGGTGCGCGCCGTAGACGAGCTCGATGAAGAACGCGTCGGTGAGGTCGTTGCGATCGAAGTGCGCCTCGAGGCGCGTCGCGGCCCACGCCGAGGTGGCTTGCTCGGCGAGCAGCTTCGAGAAGAGCGGCAGCCCGATGGTCTTCGCGTTGCGGGCTTCGAGCACCGAGAGCGCCCAG
>JAEUJR010000740.1 GCA_016793585.1 Archangium sp. | reverse complement strand
CTCGGAGGTGACCTCGGCGAGGAAGTAGCCCTTCTCGACGTACTTGTCCGAGACCTTCTTGACGTTCCGCTTCACCGCAGCGGTGTCGAGAATGCTGTTGGCCTTGATGTCGATGGTGTCTTTGAGGTCGTCCTTCGAGAGTTCGTCGTTGCCCGAGAGCGTGACGGCGCGAACGGCCGGCTTCTCTTCGACCCGCACCACGTAGGCGATGCCAGTGGGGGTTCGCTGCACGAGCAGCTGCACGTCGTTGAAGTACTTGAGCGCCCACAGCGCGCGAAGATCGTCGGCGGTGCGCGACGCGTCGAACGGCTCGCCCACCTTCTGCTTCAGGGCGCGGGCGATGGCGGCCTGTTCGACGCGCTGGTTGCCCTCGACGCGAATCTCGATGATGCGATCCGCCGTGTCTTCGACCGGCGCATCAGCCGGTTGCGCGTGCGCCACCGGCACCGTCACGACGGCGAGCAGCCAGAGACAGGTGATGACGCGGCGCAGAATCACGACAGAGAGGGCGCGGATATAGGGGAAAGGCCCATGCCCGACGAGCGAAAACCTGTGTGATTGCGAGGAGCGACGACGTTTCTCACGCCCCGCTCGAGTCGGCGTCGACGACCTGGCCGTCTTTGAGGCGCAGCCGTCGGGGCAACGACTTCGCCAGCACCTCGTTGTGCGTGACGACGATGGCGGTGATGCCGAGGTCTCTGTTCACCTCGCGCAGCAGGTTGTGAATGCCCTCACCCGTCGAAGGGTCGAGGTTGCCCGTCGGCTCGTCGGCGAGCAGCAGGTCGGGCTTCATGATGAGCGCTCTCGCGAGGGCAACCCGTTGCGACTCACCACCCGAGAGCTCGCCGGGCCGGTGATCGGCACGGTGGCCCAGGCCGACGCGCTCCAGCAGCTCGCGGGCGCGCACCAGCACCGCCTTGCGATCTTCCCGATGCACCAGCGCTGGCATCGCCACGTTCTCGGCCGCCGTGAACTCGGGCAGCAAGAAGTGCGACTGGAAGACGAAGCCAATCTTCGTGTTGCGGAACTCGGCGACCTGCGCGTCGTTCATGTCGAACACGCTCTGGCCCTTGAACTTCATCTGCCCGGCAGCTGGAGCATCGAGGGTGCCCGCGACGTGCAGAAAGGTCGACTTACCCGAGCCCGACGCGCCGATGAGCGACACGAGCTCACCCTGCTGAATCTGCACGCTCACGCCACGCAGCACGTCGATGCGCTTCCCATTGAGGAAGTACGACTTGAACACATCGATGACCTCGAGGAACGGAGCGCTCATGTTCACTCCGACTTGAGGCCCTCGACGGGCTCCACCTGCGAGGCCTTGAGCGCGGGGTACACGCTCGCCAGGAACGTCACCAGAATCGCGATCACTACCGCCAGCATCGTCTGCAGCGGCACGATGCGAACCGGCAACGCCGGAATGTAATAGACCTGCGGGTCGAGCTTGATGCCGACCTTCTCGATGAAGAGGCACCACGCCAGCCCGGAGATCAACCCGAGCACGCCGCCCGCGATACCGATCTGCAGGCCCTCGGCGAGGAAGATCTTCACGATGCCACCGTCGGAGACGCCCAACGCCTTGAGCACGGCGATCTCCTTGCGCTTCTCGAGCACGAGCATGATCACCGTCGCGAAGATGAGCCCCGCCGCCACGATGACGATGATGGTGAGGATGATCGCCATCACCAGCTTCTCGAGCCGCAGCGCCGCGAAGAGGTTGCGATTCATCTCGCCCCAGTCCTTCGTGCGGTACGGGTAGCCGTCGAGGTTGTCGTAGATGCGCTTCATGATGCCGCGCGCGTTGTCGACATCGTCGACCTTCACCTCGACCCCGCTCGCGCCCTTGATGCCGAAGAACGTCTGGGCCTCGCGCAGGTGGATGTAGACGAACTTGGAGTCGTACTCGAACATGCCCGAGTAGAAGATGCCGGCGAC
>JAEUJR010000734.1 GCA_016793585.1 Archangium sp. | reverse complement strand
TACGTGCAGGGTGAAGACATCGCCCAGTCGGACCCGAACACGCAGCACGTCGTGAAGGGCCTCGAGGCGATGGAGTGCGTCATCGTGCACGACCTCTTCCTCAACGAGACCGCGAAGTACGCGCACGTGTTCTTCCCGGGCAGCTCGTTCCTCGAGAAGGACGGTACCTTCACCAACGCCGAGCGCCGCATCAGCCGTGTGCGTCAGGTGATGCGCCCACTTACGGGCCTCGCCGACTGGGAGGTGACGCTCGGGCTCGCGAACGCGCTCGGCATGAACCTGAAGTACGGCCACCCGAGCGAGGTGATGGACGAGATTGCGCGGCTCACGCCGACGTTCGCGGGTGTCTCGTACGCGAAGCTCGACCAGCTCGGCAGCGTGCAGTGGCCGTGCAACGAGAAGGCGCCGCTGGGCACGCCCATCATGCACGTCGACCGCTTCGTGCGCGGCAAGGGCCGCTTCATGTTGACCGAGTTCATTCCCACCGAGGAGCGCACGGGCCCGAAGTTCCCCCTGCTGCTGACGACGGGCCGAATCTTGAGTCAGTACAACGTGGGCGCGCAGACCGCGCGAACGGCGAACGTCGCGTGGCACGACGAAGACGTGCTCGAGGTGCACCCGTTCGACGCCGAGAATCGCGGCATCAGGACGGGCGACCTCGTCTCACTCGAGAGCCGCGCGGGTGAGACGACGTTGCGCGCGGTGGTGACCGAGCGGGTGCAGCCTGGCGTCGTCTACACGACGTTTCATCACGCGAAGACGAACGCGAACGTGGTGACGACGGAGTACTCCGACTGGGCCACCAACTGCCCCGAGTACAAGGTGACGGCGGTTCAGGTGTCGCGCGCTGCTGGTCCGAGCGCGTTCCAGCAGGAAGACAGGCGGCGTGACGTGGCGCTGCGCCAGGTGGAGGCCGCGCATGGCACGCGTTGAGCTGCCCGCAGTCTCGTTCTCGTTCGATGGCGCCCAACTCCCGCAGCCCAGAGACATCGCCATCGAGACGGCGGTGAACGTCGTCTACGGCGACCGCCCCTACGCGGTGATGATGGCCACGCCGAACGACGTGGAGGACTTCGCGGTCGGCTTCACGATGACGGAAGGTGTGGTGACCGACGTCGCGCAGATTCTCGGCGTGAAGGTGAACGAGCTCGAGGCAGGCCTCGAGGCCGTGGTGACGTTGTCGGTCGAGGCGCCGGTGCGCGAGCGCAACGTGACGGGCCGCACCGGCTGCGGGCTGTGCGGCGTCGCTTCGTTCGACGACATGCCAAGCGCCGAGGTGGTGGAGCGGTCGGCGATTCCCGTCTCTCTCGCTGCCGTGAAACGAGCCCTCTCGTCACTCGAAGGTGCGCAGCCGCTGAATGGAAGGACGCGCTCCGTGCACGCGGCGGCGTGGTGTTCAGCCGATGGCGCCATCGAGGTGCTGCGTGAAGACGTGGGCAGGCACTGTGCGCTCGACAAGCTCATCGGTGCGCGATTGCGGGCAGGGCAGGGCGCGGGTGATGGGTTCTTGCTGCTGACGAGCCGCTGCTCGTACGAACTCGTCGACAAGGCGGCCGTGTACGGCGCGCGCACCATCGTCTGCATCTCGGCGCCGACGTCGTACGCCATCGAACGTGCGCAAGTGCATGACGTGACGTTGCTCGCGGTAGCGCGGCACGACGGCGTGCTCGCGTTTCACGGCGCCGAGCGCGTGCGGAGGGTGTGATGGAGACGACGAAGCTCGTGCACATGGTGAATCAGATCGCCCTCGCGTTCCGGCTCCAGCCAAAGGACCAAGCGGTGAGTCAGACCGTCGAGCACCTGCGCGCCTTCTGGAGTCCGCAGATGCGCAAAGAGCTGCTCGCCTACGTCGCGGCGGGTGGCGCAGGCCTCGAGCCGCTCGCGAAGGAAGCAGCCGCGAAGCTGTCAGCGTGAACGAAACGCCCGGTGCATCGTGCCGAAGTACGCCGCGATGACGCCGAAGAAGTAGAGCGCGATGGCGACGAGCGGTGACGGCAGCCGGTCGGCGAGCGCAGGTGCGCGGTCTCCCGCGACGTTCAAGGCGGTGATGTAGAAGAAGTACGGGCCGAACAACGCGAACGCGAAGGCGAAGAACGAGCGCACGTTGCCGAAGCGCGGCGCGTTGGCCCCCAGCGTGCGAACGAACTCGCCGAACGACGACGCCGATGGCGGGAACAGCGTCGCGCGATGCGAGAGGTGCCAGGCGAAGAGCTGAAAGCTCACCACCGAGAGCAGCACCTTGCCCGACAGCCCGTACGCCTTTGCGATGCCGAGCCCAAAGCGGTCGACGATGACGCGCCAGAGCGGGTTCGCCTCCATCGCGAGGTCGGGCGTGATGTCGAGCGTCACGAAGTAGTCGAGCAGGTGCGCGAGCAGGCACAACGCTCCGATGATGGCCGCGCGAAGCAGCACCGGTCGCAGCGAAACGCGCCGAAGCACGAACGCCATCGCCACCGTCGAGCTGAACACCGTCACCCACGCGAGCACGGCGAGTGGAACGCCGAAGCGCTGCACCACCTCGAACGACGCGTCGAGCAGCTCGGTGGGAGTCACTCAGCAACCACGTCGCTTGGCCGCCTTCACAAACTGCTCAGATGGAACACTCAGGAGCTGCGAGATGGCCGCGATGGACAACGCCACGAAGGGGAGATGGGGCCGCAGAAGCCAGTCGCAGAGTTGTTCGAGCTTGATGAGCCTGTTCCTGAGCTGTGCGACAGCTGGGTCAACGGTGGTCGCCACGTGTTGGCTGTAGAGCTCCGTCAGAGAAACTCGGGTGAGATCGAGAATCTGAACCGTGCGCTGTCCCCGTGCTGTTTTCCCGCGCGGAATCCAACGTGAGCGGTGGTCGACGAGTTGGTGCGTGAACTCGATGTGGTCGAGGGGTGATTCAGCTGCAGGGTCGATCAACGTCGCGAGCTCCCGTCCTGGTGCCTCCTCGAGTGGGGCCAGGGGAACGCTTCCCGCCTCGAGCGGGAACCAGTCCAGCTTGCCTCCCGACTGGTTGCAGTTGCGACAGGAGAACAGCAGGTTGCTCCACGTGTAGGCCAACCACCAGTAGCCCGGAGCGGCGTCACCCTTCGCGCGCAAGGCACGACCAGCTGGCCGAAAGTGCTCAACGTCGTTGCGCTTCACCTGCTCGAGCGTCTCGCAATACGCGCACTTCAGGTGCTGCGCTCTCCAGAGCATCTCGGCGTAGTCGCGGTACGACTCGGGCAAGTCCTTCGAGCGGTCAATCTCTTGCCCCGCTTGGTGCTTCTCGAGCGCAGTCCGGAGCGACTCGGCACGAATGGCCGGCAGGCTGGCGGGCTCAGCCCCTCGATCGATGCGGATCACGATTGCTCATTGGCCGCCTTGCGCGGCGTCGGCTGAATCGCAGGCGTTGCGTTCTTTGCGGTGAGCTCCGCGCGAAGCGCGTCGAGTTGTTGCTCTTCCTCGTCGTCGCGGAACGGGTTCGTCGCGAGCACCATGTACTCGTGCATTTGTTGCCCGACCTCGCTGGGGAACTCGTCACCGAAGCCGAAGAACTCGTTGAGCAACTCGGTTGGCGTGAGGAAGGCCGGGTTCGTCGTGTTCGTCTCGGCGAGGACTCCACCGTCGGGTGCGCGCTTGAGTCGAATGATCTCGTCAGCCTCGAGGCCCGCAAGAACGATCGGTGAGTGAGTCGTGGCGATGAACTGCAGCTTCGGGAAGACCTTCTTGAGGGTGCTGACCAAGCGTCGCTGCCAGCTCGGGTGAAGGTGCAGGTCAAGCTCGTCGACAAGAACGAGGCCGCTGAACTCCGACGGCTCGCGGTCCGGATTGTCTTCCGGATCGTCGAGGAAGAGTTGTCCTACGAGGTCCGCGACCCAGGCGATCATCGAGCGATAGCCGTGCGATAGCCACGTGGCGGGAACCGAGCTTCCGCCGCTTTCAACGAACCGATGCGCCTCGACGAGATCTTCGGGACGTGTGACGCCCCCACGACCCTGGAGCCTCAGATCCGAGATGTTTGGAAGTAGGCCGCTCGCAACCAACACCTCCTTCAATGTCGCAGCGAATGCTCTCGCCTGCTTCTGGGGAAACTTGCCAATGAAGTCTGTCGCGATGAGTCGCCACTCAGCGTCGAAGAGCGATCGCATTCGGTCGGTCGTGACGTCCGTCGGTTCCTTGGTGCTGTTGGGAAAGGGGAGGCTCCTGGACACGCCGTAACCAACAGTGAAGTAGCGAGGCAGTGCTCGTCCTCGAATCTCAACGAGCGGGTCGCCGTTCGGAATGCTGAGGCTCCCCGCGGTATGGACACCAAGCAATGCGTCTCCCCGAAACGAGGCCGTTCCTTTGAGTTCGTTCCATCCCTCCTCGATTCGCAGCATCGAGTGGATGGTGACCGCAGAAGGACGTTGGGTTGAGTCCAGCAGAGGGATGAGTCGCTGACTGTCGGGGGGCAGATAGAAGTTGGCAGCAATCTCACCGCCCGATCTGCGACCAAGGGCTCTGAAGGACGAGCTGCTGCCAAGGAGCTGGTTTGCCTTGCTGGCACCTGCTGCCGCGAGACCGATGCACTGCAGGACAGTGGTCTTGCAGGTACCGTTCTCGCCAAGCAGCACGGTCCACATTCTCGGCTGTCCGTCTCGAGTGAAGTCGAGATGAAGGTCTCTGAGCAGCTTGATCCCTGAGACGCGCAGATCGTGGATGTACATTGCTCGTATTCTATCTGCTTTTCGTTTCGAGGACCGATGTCCTCAACTGCGCCCGAGATCACACCCATGGCGACGAAGAAGAAGCACCCGCACCACGAGGTTCTGCTCCGCTTGCGCAAGTACGGGCTCGCGTTGCCCGGCACGCACACCAAGAGCCCGTGGCCCGGTCACCTGGACCTCGCCGTCAACGACAAGACGTTCGCCTACCTGAGCATCGACGGAGAGCCGCTGAGCATCTCGTGCAAGCTGCCGTCGTCGAGCGGGCTCGCGCTCACCATGCCGTTCACGTCTCCGACGGCGTACGGGCTCGGCAAGAGCGGCTGGGTGACGGCGACGTTCAAGGACTCCGAGAAGCCGCCGGTGCAGCTGCTCGAACAGTGGATCGACGAGAGCTATCGCGCGCAGGCGCCCAAGAAGCTGCTCAAGCAGCTCGACGCGCCCGTCACCCGTCGTTCTCGTTGAACGCCCAGGCGGGCGAATACGGCTTCAGCGTCTTGCGGTGTGCCGCGGCCGTGCGTCGAATCTCGGCGACCTGCTCGGGCCCGAACTTGTCGAGCGTCGACAGCAGCTGCCGCATGCGCAGGTTCTTCGAGAGCCGCTCGCGGTGGTGG
>JAEUJR010000705.1 GCA_016793585.1 Archangium sp. | reverse complement strand
GATGTGCACGGTCGGCCGGCGTGTAGGCGATCTCGGCGCGACCGGCGGCGGTGGCGGTGCGGGCGGGTGTGGTGGCGGCGCGGGCCAGGGGGCGCCCAGCGGCGGCGCGTCGTTCGGGCTCTTCATCGTGAGCGCGGGCGTGACGGTGACGGGCAACCTCGTCGACCTCGGCTTCGGTGGAAACGGCGGCAACGGCGGCGCCGGTGGCTACGGCGGGCTCGGCGGGCAGGGCGGCCGTGGTGGAACGCAGAACTCCGCCGCGTGGTGCGCAGGCATGGGCGGGCCGGGTGGCCGCGGCGGCAACGGTGGTGGTGGTGGCGGCGGTGGCGGCGGCTGTGGTGGCCCCGTCTTCGGCATCGCCGGGCGGGTGAACGCGATGTCGATCAGCGCGGCGAACACGTTCGCTCCGGTGCCCATGAACGCGGCGGGCGCAGGCGGAGTCGGTGGCTCGTCTCCCGGCGGCGCGGCGTTCAAGGGCGCCGACGGTCAGCCTGGCGTCGTCCAGACGGTGAGGGCGTTCTGATGCGCACCGTTCGACTGCTCGCGCTCCTGCTGCTCGCGGCCTCGTGCGGCCGCACCCTGTTCGCCATTCAAGTTCAGCCCTGCGTCTTCGACAGCGACTGCTCGATGGGCCTGCGCTGCGTGAACCAGGTGTGCCGCATTCTCGACGAGGTCGACGCCGGCCCGCGCCGCGGCATCAAGCGCTTCGGCGAGCCCTGCGACGGTGGCGCCGAGTGTGCGTCGTCGTTCTGCTCCAACGGCCCGCAAGGAACGTTCTGCACCATCGAGTGCGGCGCGGCGCCCGACGCCGGCTGTCCGCTCGCGTTCACGTGCAAGACGATGCCCGAGCCGGGGAGCGCTGCCGACGCGGGCCTCACCCGTGCCCTCTGCGCCGTGCCCCAGCCGCTGCTGTGTCAGGACTGCCAGCGCGACTCGGAGTGTGGCGCGACGGGCGCCGACAAGTGCCTCACCCTCGAGGGTGGCAACTTCTGCGGGCGTGACTGCTCCTTCCTGCCGTGCCCGAACCTGTACCGGTGCGACGCGCGCCCCGATGGCTCGAAGCAGTGCGTGCCCGATGGCCGCACCTGTGACTGCACGCCCGACACCCTGGGCCTCGAGAAGGGCTGTCGTGGCCCGACGAACGGGTTCGGCCGCTGCGAAGGCAACCAGGTGTGTCAGGCCGATGGAGGCTTCACGCCCTGCGACGCGCCGGCCGCCCTCCAGGAGACGTGCAATGGCGTCGACGACGACTGCAACGGCCGCATCGACGACTTCACCGCGCCCGAGTGCACGAAGACGGTCGGCGCGCGCACCTGTCGTGGCCCGCAGGTCTGTCTGGCCACCGCCGGCCTCGTCTGCACCGCGCAAGATCCCGAGACCGAGGCCTGCAACCTTCGCGATGACGACTGCGATGGGGTGGTCGACAACGGCTTCGTCGACGCGCAGGGCAAGTACCCGCAGCTCGCGCACTGTGGCCGCTGCGGAAACGACTGCTCGAAGATTCCCAACGCGACGGCGACCACGTGCGCTGCGAACGCGACGGGGGTCTTCCGCTGCCAGGTGACCGCGTGCGCAGCCGGCTTCTTCCCCTCGGCCGACCGCACCTTCTGCCAGGAGCTGCCCGACACGCTCTGCCGCGCCTGCTCGAACGACGTCGACTGCGTCGGGCCGAACGCGCGGTGCCTCACGGTCGATGGGCAGCGCGTGTGTGGCCGTGACTGCTCGGCGACGTCGGCCTACGGCGCGGCATGCCCAAGCGGCTACGTCTGCCAGGCGGGAACGCTCCAGTGCGTGCCGACGACGAACACCTGCACCTGCTCGGCGCGCACCGTGAACTCGACGCGCTCGTGCACCGTGACGGAGCCGGCCGGCACCGCGATGTGTCGTGGCTTCGAGACGTGCCGCGCTCCCGGGCCGGCGTGGTCTGCGTGTGACGTGAACTCGTTCAACCCCGAGATCTGCGACGGCCGCGACAACAACTGCGACGGCCGCGTCGACGAGGGCTTCCGCAACCAGGCGAACGGCCGCTACGAGGCGTTGACCCACTGCGGCTTCTGCAACAACGACTGCTCGAAGATCTGGTCTCCCGCGCTGCAGAAGACGAACGGCATCTGCGACACCTCGCAGGCCATGCCCCGCTGCGCGATGGGCCCGTGCCTCACCGAGACGATCGCCGGCACCACCTTCGAGTGGGTGAACGTGAACGGCGACACGTCTGACGGCTGCGAGTGCCGGCGCGTGCAGGGCAACCTCACGACCGATCTGCCCGACCGAACGCGCGGCACGACGGCGTCGTGGGTCGACGAGAACTGCGACGGCATCGACGGCGTGCAGGCCGACGCGATCTTCGTCTCGGCCACCGGCCCCTCGATGGGCAACGGCTCGCGCACGGCGCCGTTCCAGACCATCGAGCAGGGGCTCGCCGCGCTGGCGCCGCAGAACAAGCGCTACGTGCTCGTCGCCCAGGGGCTCTACCGCGAGAACGTTCGCCTCACCGAAGGCCAGCAGCTCTTCGGCGGGTACTCGAGCGACTTCCTCAAACGAGACCCGGTGCTGCACACCACCTTCATTCAGGGCGTGACGCCGACGGCCCAGAGCGCGGGCGCGGTGCACGTCGAGAACGCGGGCAGCGGCGCCGTCGACACCGTCATCGCGGGCTTCACCATCGTCGGGTGGGACGCGCCGCCCGCAGCCGCGAACTCGGCGGGAGAGGCGAGCATCGGCCTGTACCTCTTCAACACCGGCGCGCGCGTGGTGGTGGCGTCGAACGAGATCATCGCGGGCCGTGGCGGTCAGGGCGGCAACGGCAGCACCGGCGATCAGGGCTTCGGCCGCCAGATGACGAACGTGCTCAACGGTCAGCGTGGGGTCGACAGCCAGCACTTCCCCAACGGCGCCTGCACGCCTGCCGAGCACCGCGTCGGTGGCCCTGGTGGCGTGAACCCGCAATGTGCCGGCGGCAGCGCGCCTGCCGGCGGCAGCGTGGTGTGCCCGTCGTATTCGATGGTGACGAACACCGGCGCGCAGCAGGAGTACGCGGGGCCGGCGAGCGGCAGCCGCAATGGCCGGGGCGGCTTCGATCGCACCTTCTCGATGTTGTCGCAGCCGAGCTGCAGTCAGGTGCAGGAGAGCGGCTACCCGTCGGCGATTCAGCCGAACGACGGCCAGGACGGCCTTCAGGGGCCCGACGGCGCGGGCGGGCAGGGCGGGCCCGGGGCCACAGCCGCGGCGCGGTTCGGCAGCATCGTCGGTGGGCGGTGGCGCGCGGCGCCAGTCGTCGCCTCGAGTGGGCTCGTCGGGGCCGTCGGCCTTCCCGGTGGTGGCGGCGGTGCTGGCTCGGGCGTCGTGAAGTTCACGCCCGGTGGCTGTCAGGCCTGGGAGATCGGCGCCAGCGGTGGTGGTGGCGGCGCGGGCGCGTGTGGTGGCGCCGGTGGCGCTCCCGGCGCGCAGGGTGGCGCGTCGATCGCCATCTTCATCGGCGCGTCGTCGCTGGTGACGGTGCGCCCGACGCTGACGGCGAATCGCATTCAGCGCGGGCTCGGTGGCAACGGCGGCACGGGCGGCTTCGGCGGCTCGGGTGGTGTCGGAGGCGCCGGCGGCCTGGGGGGCGCACAAGATCGCTGGAGCAGCTCGGCCGGCGGAAAAGGCGGCGAGGGCGGCAACGGCGGGCCCGGTGGCGGCGGTGGTGGCGGCGCGGGCGGGCCGTCGTTCGCCGTGCTCGGCTTCAACACCGACGTCGCGTCGGTCGGCGGAGGCAACACGTTCGTCGTGAACGCCACCATCGACACCGGTGGGCGTGGCGGCGCGGGTGGCTCGTCTCCGGGCCCGGTGACGTCGTCGGGTGGCCAGGGCTCGCGCGGCGCGTTCGCCGACACGTTGAGCCTGCGGGCCTGCAGCGCCGGGTGCCTCTCGGGAACGAGCTGCGACGCGAACCAGGTCTGCGTGCCGAACTGAGCCGGCCAGACGCCTCCATCATCCCAGGCAACGGCCGCAGCTCCGCGCTACGGGGAGCGACGCCCAGTCTCTGCAGTGAGCAGCTCGCGTTTGCGCTCGACGCCCCAGCGGTAGCCGCCGAGTCCTCCGTCACTCGCCACCACGCGATGACAGGGAATGACGACGGCGGTCGGGTTGGCGCCACACGCCTGCGCAACGGCGCGAACACTCTTCGGTGCGTCGATGGCCTTCGCGATGGCGGCGTACGAGCGCGTCTCTCCGCGGGGAATCTTCGCGATCGCCTGCCACACGCGGTGTTGAAAGACCGTGCCCTTGATGTCGAGCGGCAGCGTCGACCGCGCGCCAGTGTCGATGGTGGCGACGACCTGACGCACGAAGCGCGCGAGCCATTCGTCGTCGCGCTCGACGAGCTTGAAGCGGCTCGCCAGCTGCCGTGTCAGCGTCGCGTCGGAGTCGCCGAACGACACGGCGCACAGCCCCTTCGGCGTCACGCCGATGAGTACGCGGCCGAGGCTGCAGTCGGCGATGGTGAAACGAACCCGCACGTCTCCGCTGCGGAACCGCCGGGGCGTCGCGCCCAGCTTCGACGTCGCCTGCTCGTAGGCTCGGCTCGAAGAGCCAAAGCCCGAGTCGTAGACCGCTTCGGTCACGGTGCGCGCCGAGCGGAGCGACGCCTTGAACCGCTCACCCCGATGCGCCAGCGCGTACTGCTTCGGCGACAGCCCCGTCTCGGCCTTGAACACGCGCTGCAGATGAAACGGGCTCCACTTCGCGACGGCCGCGAGCTCGTCGAGCGTCGGCTCCTCGTCGCTCTCTTCGATGAGCCGGCACAGTCTCGTCACCAGCGCGGTGCGGCTGTGCTTCGCAGAGACCTCGAGCGGCTTGCACCGCTTGCACGCGCGAAACCCCGACAGCTGCGCGATCGCGGGTGTTTCGTAGAACCGCACGTTGCGTCGCAGCGGTCTGCGCGCCCCGCACGAGGGCCGGCAGAAGACGCCCGTCGTCTTCACTGCGAACACGAACGCGCCATCGAAGGCCGCGTCTCTGGCGCACACCGCCGCCCAGCGCTCCTCTTCTCTCGTCATCGCGCGCATGGGGCTCAGGCTCCGCTCACCGAAACAATCGCACGCACGAGCGCGTCGGGCTTCGAGAAGTACGCCGAGTGGCTGGCGTCGATCGACTCGACCCGCTCCGGGGGTGACGCGGCGATCAGCCGATCCTGCATGGTGGGAGAGACGGCACGGTCTTGCGTCAGGCGCAGGTAGGCGCGCGGCACGGCTCCAAAGCGCTCCGCGGTCGTGCGTACCCGGCTCAACGCCGGCCACGAGGGCTCGGCACACAACAGCGACGACGCGAGCGCCACGTCGTCTTCCGAGCAGTCTGCGTAGAGGCCCTCTCTCCAGATGGCCGGGCGCAACGAGTCGGTCACCGACAGCCGATTCACCGTGACGTGCTCACGCAGCAGCGAGCCCTCGTCTCTCGGGAAGAAGTCGGCCACCCGCTCACCGCTGCCAAGCATGAACGCCGCGAGGTAGACGACCCGCTTCACCGCCGCGGGGCGCGCCTCGGCCAGCGCCGTCGCCAGAATGCCGTACCGGCTGTGCGCCACGATCGTGGTCGGCCGGTCGTCGCGAAGCAGTGGCGCCACCGCGCGAACCATCGTCTGCAACGTGACGAACGGTGTCCTCGCGCCCCGGCCGGGAAGGTTCGGCACGAGCACCTCTGCGTTCGCGCGAAGCCGTGGAGCCACCTTGAACCAGCACCACGCGCCGTGCCAGCTGCCATGCAACAACAGGAATCGGTTGGTCATGCGCCAGTCGTACGAGACGCGCGCCAACCGAAAACTCCGGATCTTGCGGTCGAACTCAGGTCCACCGGACCGAGAACGTCGCGCCCGTCTTGTCGTGCGCCATGCTCTCGACGAGCGCGTCTTTGCCGCCCGCCACCTCGACGCCGCGCTGGAGCATGCCGCAGTAGAACGACGTCGACGCCACGCGGCTGCACCAGAGCTGATGCTGCCCGTTGGGGAAGATCGTCAGCTTCGTCTCGGTGTAGTTGTTGGCGGTGCGCAGGTTGCGCGCCATGCGCTCGAGCATTCGTTTGGGCCCGATGACGCGCATCGCGGTGAGCAGCGCCTTGCCGACGAGCGTCTCGCCGTAGCTGTCGACCATGCGGCGGCCCATGGCGAGGTGCCGCTCCTTCTCGTTCGCGTTGGGCATGACGAGCTGCGAGGCCAGATCCATCGCCTTCACCCAGGTGTCGAACGGGTACGCCGGCAGCAGCTGGTGATCGAAGTCGACGCCGATGGCCCGGAAGCGGGCGCGGGCTTCGGCGTTCAGCCGGGGGCCCAGGGCGCGCGTGAGCGCCTCGAACGTCGGACCGAACACCAGCGCCTCGTCTTCCATCGCGTTCGCAGGTGTAACGGCCCCGCGAGCGCTTGTCGCGTTTTCACTGCGCCGCGACCCCGGTCGTCGGCGCGTCACGCACCTCGAAGCGCATCTCGTCGGCGGTGGCGGTGATCTCGGGCGCGTACATGGCCTCGGCGCGAGCGGGCAGCGCCGAGAACTTGCCCGGCGTCTCGGCCCGCAGCTCGTACGAGAGCTTCGTGGTGCCCACCTTCACCTCTGAGAGGAACATCGCCACCCGGTCGGTGCGCAGCTCGGCGTGGGCGCAGGCGTAGTTGCAGACCTCGGGGCCAGAGCGCTGCTGCACGGCCTCGAAGCCCGCCGGCTTCAAGTCTTCGAGCATGACGAACTCGACGGCCTTGTTCGCGGTGATCTCGACGTCGACGCGCACGCGAACCCCAGACTCCACCGGCATGCCGTACTCGGTCGGCGCGTTGCCCTTCTCGGCGCTCGGCTTGCCCAGCAGCGTGTACCTGCGCGCGATCTTCACGTCGCCGCCGACGCCCTTGATGAAGTCGTTCTGGTTGAACACGTCCCACGTGGCGGCCCAGTAGCCGGTGCCGCCACCGTCGCGGCGAATCGTGACGGCGTTTTTTCCAGAGACGAAGTCCTTGTCTTCGAAGAAGAGCGCGGGCACGTCGAGCCCGCCCTTCGAGAACTTCACCTGCTTCACCTGCTTGCCGTTGATGAGCACCGTGAAGCTGCCCTGCTGCTGGGGCGCCTTCTCGCGCTTCGCGAGGTCGGCCAACGCGTAGATGGCGAAGGCCGTGTCACGCGTGGTGCGCCACTTGCCGCCGTTGCGCCGCAGCACGAGGAAGTCGGTGAGCGGGCCGACGTACTTCGCGCCCTCGCTCCAGCGCGACATCGCCATGAGCGTGTACGCGGTGGCTTCGATGGCGGCCGAGGTGCTCCACGCGTCGTTCACCTCGCCGACCGCCGCGTCTTTGCGCGCCTCGGCCGTCTTCACGATGTCGTCGAGGTTCTCGACGGCGATGCGTGCGCGCGGGTCTTTGGCGGCCAGCAGGGCGAGCGCGACGAGCGAACGGCCACGCGGCTGCATCTTCGTGCGTCGCTCGAACGTCTGATCGAGCACGGCCTTCTGCACCGGGCCCGACTGCGCGAGCGCGTAGACGGCGAAGGCGTGCGTGTCGGGGTTGTCGAGCGCCTCACCGAGGTGGCCGACGAGGTAGCTGCGGCCGCGGGTGATCATCGCCGCATCGACGTTCACGCCCGCGTCCTTCGCGAGCCCGAGCGCGTACACGACGTACGCCGTCATCCACAGGTTGGTGCGGTCGCTCGACCACCAGCCCCACCCCCCGTCTCCATGCTGGAAGCCGACGAGCCGTTCGAGGCCCTTCTGCACCATGTCGTCGAGGTTGGGTGGCAGGCGGTCGGCCGGCAGCGACAGATCCTTCACGGCCTTGCGCGCGATGACCGCGGGCACGAAGCGCGAGAGCGTCTGCTCGACGCAGCCGTAGGGGTACTGCGCGAGGTAGGGCAGGCCGTCGAGCATCACGGCGAGCAGCGAAGGCGAGAGGTTCAGCTCGAGCTTCGTGAGCGAGGCCTTGCGCTTCTGCGGCAGCTCGAGGTCGAACGAGAAGCTGTCGCTCATGCGGCCCGCGAAGAACTGCCGCTGCGCCGAGCCGTGCACGAGCGCAGGAATGGTGAGCTCCATCGCGTCGGCGGCGCTGCCCGACTTCACCTGTGCGCGCAGGGTGCGCTCGCCGAGCTCGACCACCTTGAAGCGGGCGTCGAAGCGCACGACCTGCTCGGGCGTCACGGTGAGCGAGTTCTTCGTGGGGCCCAGCGCCGTGAAGCCGGGCGCGGAGATGACGACGTCGACGGGGCCAGCCTTCGGCAGGTGACTCTCGATCACGGCCGAGATGACGACCTCGTCACCCTCGATGAGGAAGCGCGGGGTCTGCAGGCGAACCATGAGCGGACGCGCGGTGCGCATCGTCGCCGAGCCGCGGCCCAGGTGTGGGCCCTGCGTGACGACGGTGGCGATGGCCTTCCACGAGGTGAGGGAGTCGGTGACCTTGATGGCCTGCGAGAGCGGCGAGTCGACCTTGCCCTTGAGCTCGGGGAACCAACCTGCCGAGCTGCCGAAGTCGGTGCGGGCTTTGACTGGCGCGTCGGCGCCTGCCACCTCCTGCGCCTCGTCGTCGGCGTCGCGCGGGCCCGCCGAGTCCTTCCGCTTCGCCGATTTCTCGGCCTCGGGCGCGGGCATGGCCCTGGCGGCCATCGCGGGTGCGGGGGCGTCGGCCTTCGCCTCTTCTCGGGAAGCGAGCGCGTCTCCGAGCATCTTCTTGTCCTCGTTCGGCTCTTGGGGCTTCTTGGGCGCGGCCTGCGACGGCATGACGGGCTGCGCGATGGGCCGGTCGCGAAAGCGCTTCCAGTCGCTCGAGCGGCGCGTCTGCACCATGAGGTTGCGCCGCTGGCGCCCGAAGAAGGTCGCGAAGTCCTGCTTCTCGGGCTCGATGGCGAAGAGCGCCTCGTCGACGACGGTGAGCGCCGTCTCGATGGGCCCGGCCACGCCCTTGCTCGCACGAATGTTCACCGGCACCGTCGAGCCCGGCTCGCTGACGGTGCGATCGAACGCCACCTTCACGTCGAGCTCGACCTCCGAGCCCTTCACCCGCAGCTCGTGTTGTTGCTGCAGCGCATCGCCGCGCTCGTAGCGGGTCGCGAAGAGCCACGCGTTGGGAGTGGCCTCGGCGGGCAGCGGCACTTCGACGTACTTCGTGCGGCCCGTCATCTCGACGACGCGGCTGGTGACGAGCAGCTCGTGCTCGATGGTGAGCCAGACGTGCCCGCCCGGCTCGGGCGTGACGATGAGCGCGCGCAACGACTGGCCGGCCGAGAGTGGCGCACGATCCATCAGCAGCTGAAAGCCGGCGCCGGGCGGAGGAATCGGCTTCGTGTCGGAGGTGAGCCAGAGATCGGTCGCGGCGAGCGGCGCAGCACCCGGCGGCGCGTCGACGTCGAAGACCTCGCAGCGCACGGCGCCCAAGGCGTCGGCGTCGAGCTGTGACACGCCGCGGCCGTCGACGAGCTTCGTGCGTGCCTCGGCGATCTTCGACAGCGCGCCGGTGTTCGGGTCAGAGATGCGCGAGAGCCGCACCACCACGTCGGGCGACATCGCGCGGCCGTTCG
>JAEUJR010000700.1 GCA_016793585.1 Archangium sp. | reverse complement strand
GACAGGCTTCCCGGGTTGCAGAGCCCGTCGGCACCGCAGCAACCACGGCAGGTGGTCGTGTCACATCGTTGAGGAGGCGGGGTGGTGCCGCAAGCGGCAAGGCCAAGGACCACCACGAGAGACAGAGCGCGCATGTGGTGCGTGTACGCGTTCGGGGGGCGTCAGGCCACGATGATCACGCTCGCGACCGCGCGCGTTCTCCGCCAAGGCGCTCGGAGATCAGGGACGAGAACGAAAGCCCTCCTTGATCCGCTGCGCTGGCGATGGCGGTTCGGAGCGGTAGGGCTCGAGCCAGCGGTAGGTCGGGCTCCAGTACCTGCGCTCGTCGGGCTTCCAGTCGCTGGGGCGGAACCAGCTCGCCTGCGTCGGAGTGACACACGCGCTCACTTTCGAGTTCGAGAACCGATGACAGAGCAATCCTCCGCCACAGTCGCTCTGCGCGAAGCACACCTTCTGGCAGAGCCGCAACGTCGAGGAATCGCCGACGCAGGTGCTGCCGAAAGGACACGTGCACTGGTCGTTGCAGAGTTCGTCGTACCGAAGAACAGAGGCTCCTGGCAGCAGGTCGACACAGTGCTGCCCAACCCGTCTCTCCTGTCCCATACAGACGGCTGGTGATGCGAGACCTGCGTCGGGACACGGCGCTCCGAAGTCGACGGGGGGCTGCCAGGTGAAGGACGAACGTCTCGCTGGGCCGGTTTGGGCGATGATCAGCGTGACGAGCAACAATCGATGCACACCAGCAGCATAGAACGCCACGAGGTGCGGCTCCCTCGTCGGAAGACCGCACCTCGCGCGACCAGCCTCACTGTGACCGGCTGATCAGTCCTTCTTGCGCAGCTTCATCTGCACGTCGCTCGACCAGTGATTCGCGAACGCCTTCACGCAGGTCGACAGGTACCGGTCGTAGTTCGTCCACACGGTCTCGCCGTTCGACATGACCTTGGTGCCCCACCCCGAGGCCATGATCTTCTCCTTGTTCGCGCGGAAGCGGCGCAGCCACTCGGCCGTCGTCTTGCCGTAGTCCTGGCGGCGGGTGTTGAGCTGCACGATCTCCCACGACTGGCCGCAGGCCTCGACGAGCTCTTCCATGCGCGGGTTGAGGCCGCCGGGGAAGATGACGTCGGCGGTGAACTTCAGATCCTCGAGGTCCTTGCGGGTGCGCGGCACGCGGTCGCGCAGAATCGCCTGGAAGCCGAAGCACGCGCCGGGCTTCACCCACGTCGCGGCCTTGTTGAAGTACTCACGGTAGATCTGCACCGCGAGCCCTTCCTTCTGCTGGGCCGGCGAGACGAGGTGGTCGATCATCTCGATGCTGATCAGCGCGTCGTACTTCTGCGTCGGCGCGAAGTCGCGGTAGTCCACGCACCAGACCTGCACGCCGGGCAGCTTGCGTGCGTTGATCTCCTCGAACTGCGCGCTCGACAGCGTGATGCCGTGCGCGTTCTTCACCTTGCGCTCGAGCGCCAGGTACTCGAGGTTCGCGCCCCAGCCGCAGCCGATGTCGAGCACGAGCGAGTCGGGCGTCACTTCGCCGAAGTCGGCCAGC
>JAEUJR010000968.1 GCA_016793585.1 Archangium sp. | reverse complement strand
CGTGACGACCGCCACCTGCGGCGCGAAGTCGGCGACGTGCTTCTTCTCTTTCGCCAGGTACGACTCGGGGATGAGCACCGGGAAGTACGCGTTCTGGTGGCCCGTGTCCTTGAACATGCCGTCGAGCACGCGCTGCATGTTTTCCCAGATGGCGTAGCCGTTCGGCCGAATCACCATCGAGCCGCGAACGTCGGAGTTGTCCGCGAGCTTCGCGCGCTTGACGAGGTCGTTGTACCAGCCAGAGAAATCTTCGGCCCGCGTCGGCAGCTTCAGGTTGTCGTTCTGCTTCTTCGGGGCGGGCGCGGCGGCGTTCTGTTCGGTCATGATCGTTCGGGTCGGTTGAGGTCGGCGGCTTCGTGGAGCGCTCCGACGGACTCGTTCCACGTCTCCGACATGCCGCGCGCGTAGCACGGTTGATGGCGCACCGCGCAACTTCGTGGGAACGGGGTACGACAATGTCGGCATGCCCGCGGTGAGACCAGATCGGCCGGTGACGAGAACCTCGGCCACCTCACAGAAGCCGAGTGATTCAAAGAGCTTGGCGACGAGTCTGGCCGACGCGGGCGTGAGCTCGGCCGAACTCTTCGGGTGGCAGAAGACGGCGTTTCGACGGGTCGAAGCGGTGTCGACGACGCACGTGTCGCTCGACTTTGGTGGGCGCGCCATTGCGCTGCCCACAAGCCTTCTTCCCAAGCTGAAGGTCGATCAGTGGGTGCGCTTCGAGCGCCAGGGCGACTCCATCGCCGCCACCGTCGACCTTCGCGCCACCCTTCGCGCCGAGGCCCGAATCACAGACCTGTTTCAGGTGCTTTCGCGGGGCTGAGCCGAGGTCGGCGCTGACCCGATCGTCGCCGATGACTCAGGTCGGCTCCTGATCCGTTGCGGCTCTGGACGCGGATCACGGGTTGCACTGGACCCGGGGCGGTGTCGATCTTCTCCCGCTCACTCCCGTCGCCCACCGCGCTGATCAGCGCACGTCGACTCCTGTTGGTGCTCGCGGGCGCGGCGGTGGCGATGCCCCTGAGCCTGGCGCAGTTGCTGGTCGGCCACATCGGCCTCTGGCGGGCGCTCTGGCAGATGGTGAGCCCGCTGATGGTGGCGTGGGTGGCCCGCCTCATTCTGCGACGTGAAGGTGAGACGGTCGGGTGGTGGGCAGCCATTCCCGTGGTGTTGACCCTGTCGGGGCCGGTCACGTTCTTCGTCGAGGGAGCAGGCGCCGCCGAGCAGGTCACCCTCGTGCTGCTCCCCGTCGTGCTGTGCGTGTTGTTCTTCGACCAGTTCGCCATCGTCGCGTCGGTGCTGGTGGCGGGGTTGATCTCGGTGACCGCCTGGTTCGCGTGGACGGGCTTCTCGGCGCTGCAGATGGCGGGGGTGGCGTTCGGCGAAGTCGCGGCCGCGACGATGCTCGCGTTGACCTCGGCCTGGTTGCGCTCGGTGCGCCGGCTCGAGCTCGAGGCCGAGCAGCAGCGCAGCCAGGCGCTGCGTATGTCAGAGACCCGTCGCGCCCATGCAGAGCGCCTTGCCATCGTCGGCCGGCTCGCGTCGGGCGTGGCGCACGAGATCAACAACCCGCTCGCCTACGTGAAGGCGAACGTCGGCGTGCTCAAACGTGACCTCTTCGGCAGTGAGCCACTCGCCGAGGGCGAAGCGCGCGAGATTCTCGACGAGACCACCGCAGGCATCGAGCGCATCTGCCAGATCGTCGCCGACCTGAAGGCGTTCGCGCGTGAAGGCAAAGACGAGATCGAGCCCGTCGACCTGCGCGACCTCGTCGACGGCGCCGTGCGCCTCGCCTCGGTGCGGCTGCCCAGCGGCATGAAGCCGGTCGTCGAGATCCACCGGGGCACCATCGTTCGCGCCAACCGGCGAAAGCTCTCGCAGGTCGTGCTGAACCTGCTCGTCAACGCGGGTGAGGCGCTCGAAGAGGCGCGCACCTCGAGGCCGTTCATCGCCGTGCGCACCGAACATGTCGACGACGGCGTGGTGCTCTCCATCGAAGACAACGGGCCCGGCATGACCGACGAGGTGCAGCAGCGCCTCTTCGAGCCCTTCTTCACCACGAAGGGGCCGGGGAAAGGCACCGGGCTGGGCCTGGCGTTGTCCCGCGAGTATCTGGCCGGTTTTGGAGCGTCGATTCGTGCCGCCAGCGCGCCCGGAGGTGGCGCTCGTTTTCTGGTGACGCTGCGGGTGGCGGTGGTGACGGGAGAAACGCCCGTTCCGGGAAGGTTGGTGGCGTGATGGTGCGCACCATGCCGATGCGCTCGATGCGTGAACTGGTGCTGACCCTCGGCGCCGTCGCCGGCTGTGCGCTCTCGTCGCTGCAGTTCGTGCTGGGTTCGCTCCTTCCAGCGCGCGCCGCCTGGCAGCTCGGCGCTGCTGCGATGCTGATCGTGCTCGTGCTGATCGAGCGCAAAGGGCCTGCGGTGCTGCGTCGGTGGAGCCCGATGGTGGTGACGTCGGGCTTCGTCGTGTTGGTGCCGTCGCTGATGACCGACACCCGCCCCTATACGTTGCTGCTCACCATCTCGTCGGTGCCGTTGGTCGTCGGCATCATCTTCTTCGACGAGGTGCGGGTCGTGGTGGCGGCGGCGCTGGCCGGCGCCGTGTCGGCGCTCCTGTCGAGAGCCGATCTGCCGCTGGGGCAGGGCGAGTTCCTCGAGTTCGTCGTCTCGGGCGTGGTGGTCAATGGCCTCGCGGCGCTGTGCTCGTACGGCTACTCGTTGCAGCGCCGCGCGGAGCTGGCGCGTGAGGCTGCGCGCAACGAGCAACTGCAGACGGCCGAGCGGCGGCAGGCGCAGGCCGAGCGCATGGCCCTCGTCGGCCAGTTGGCGGCGGGGGTCGCGCACGAGATCAACAACCCGCTCGCGTTCGTGAGCTCGAACGTGGGCCTCGTTCGGGAGCACCTCGAGCACGGAGGTGTGCTGGGCGAGGAGCCCCCGGCCGAGGTGCTCGCCGAGGCGCAGCTGGGCATCGAGCGCATCAGACAGATCGTCTCCGACCTGAAGGCCTTCGCCCGCGACGAATCTGACGGAGGCAAGCAGGTGCACCTGGCCGACGTGCTGCAAGAGGCGCTGCGCCTGGCCTCGGTGAGCATGCCCCCGGGGACGTTGGTCGACTGCAAGGGGCTCTCGACGGTGCCGCTCGTGAAGGCGAGCCACCGTAAGCTGGTGCAGGTGGTGTTGAACCTGCTCGTGAACGCCTCAGACGCCCTGCAGCAGGCGAGGGTGAAGGAGCCGCGGTTGCTCGTCACGCTTCGCCGCACGCCGAAGGGGGTCGCCATCGACGTCGCCGACAACGGCCCCGGCATCGGCGACGACGTGAAGGTGCACCTCTTCGAGCCGTTCTTCACCACGAAGCCGCCAGGGAAGGGCACGGGCCTCGGCCTGGCGATGTCGCGTGAGATGGTGCGCGCGATGGGTGGAGAGCTCGCGTTGTCGCCGTCGGAATCGGGCGCGTGCTTCACGGTCGAGATCCCCGTTGAGGCCCGCCGCACGCCGAAGGCGCTCCCAGCCCAGCCTCGAGTCGCGCGCACCGCCTGAATCCTGCAGGCGTCGTGGAACGCTGCTCGCCTCGCAAGCCACGTCTCCCCTCGGGCAGCGGCTCCACTCGGACGGTGGAAAACGGCAGACCAGTCAGTTCAACAGCCCTTCTGGTTTGCGAGGCGGTTTGATGCGGCTCGCGAGCTCGATGAGGTCACTCGTCACGGCGCTCAACCGGGAGGGCACGTCGAGCTGTGAGAGCACCTCGAAGCGCCGCTCTGGGTCCGACACCAGACTGCCGACGATGATGTCGGCGAGCGCGCCACCCCGAGCCCCCGTCGTCACCTGGGCGATGCGTTGACCGACCTCGTTCGGCACGCGCGCCATCAACTCGAAGATGGCCGATCGCAGGGCCGTCTCTTCTTCGCCCTCGTACGGAGCGTCGGGCAGCAGCTCGGCGACGACCTCGCGATAGGCCTTCGTCTGCGAGAGCTCTTGCACGATGCGCGCTCTGCACACGCCGGTCAGCACCATGTTCGAGCGGCCGTCCTCGAGGTGCTCGTGCACCGACACGACGCCCACGCACAGCATCGGGTCGAGCTCGGGTTTCCCCGCCAGGTGGTCTTCCTGGCCCGGCACGACCTGCGCCATCGCGAACACGCCGTCGGTGTCCATCGCGTCTTTGAGCATCGCCTTGTAGCGGGGCTCGAAGATGTGCAGCGGCATGATGCCGCCGGGCAACAGCACCGCCGACGGCAGCGGGAAGACCTTCAGCCGTTGGGCCGCTGCCTTCACCCGCTCGAGCGCGTCTCGCACGAGGTGCTCCGTAACTGCCAGAGGGGCGTTGGTGCCACCCCATCGTCCGACAATCGACCCGGTCAGGCCGCCTTCGGCGCTTCGGCGTTGGGCGCGGCGGGCGGCGGCGTCTTGTCGCGGCGGAAGTAGCTGATGATGCCGGGCAGAATCGAGAGGAACACCACCACGATGATGACCTTCTCGACGTGTTTGCCGATGTTCGGCACCAGCTGGCCGAGCACGTAGCCCATCACCGTCATCGAAATCACCCAGGCCGCGCCGCCGACGATGTTGAACGTCGCGAAACGGCGGTATGGCATCTTGGCTGCGCCTGCCACCACGGGCACGAACGTGCGAACCAGGGGCATGAAGCGGGCGATGATGATCGCCTTGCCACCGTGCTTCTCGTAGAAGGCGCGCGCTGCCTCGAGGTGCGCCTTCTTGAAGAAGCGCGAGTCGGGTCGGTTGTAGAGCGCCGAGCCCAGCCGCGAGCCGATGACGTACGAGGTGGCGTCGCCGATGATGGCTGCGGGCACCAGGCACAGGTTCAGCAGCAGCAGGCTGATCTGCAGCTTCGCGTCGGGGTTGTTGGCCGCGGCCGCCGCATAGGTGCCGGCGACGACGAGCAGCGAGTCACCCGGCAGAAACGCCACCAGGGCTCCGGTCTCGAGAAACACCACGAGCGACAGAATGCCGTACGCGTAGAGGGTCGAGTGCCCTTCGATGAGGGTACCGGGGTCGCGCAGCCAGCCCAGCATGGTGTGAACGAGGTCGACGATGGAGTCCATGTGCGAGCGCGCGCATAGCACCGAGCCTGCCGGAAACGAAACAGGCGCCCCCGTTTCCAGGAGCGCCCGTTCGATGAACCACGCGACCGTACTTATTCGCGCGACGCGGTAGCGTCTGAGCCCGACTTGCTGGGCGCCATCGTCGCGAACGCGATGTTGCCGTAGCCAGCCGCCGCGCACGAGAACATCACGCGCTTGATGATGCGGAACTGCACCTTCTTGTCGGCCTGAATGTTCACGTCTCCCTTGAAGGAGCCCGAGTCGTTCGCGGCGTTGTGCAGATCTTCGAACTGCTTCTTCATGTCGCGCAGCTTCTCTTCGAGCGCGGGAATGTTGAGGTAGTCCTCACGGGTGAGGTCGTCGACGCGACCCACCGACGTGCCCGAGACGATGACCTGATCTTTCGAGACCTGCACGACGGGTGCGAGCTGCAGCTCGTCCGTGTTGGAGGC
>JAEUJR010000690.1 GCA_016793585.1 Archangium sp. | reverse complement strand
CCTCGACCACCGAGCGCCGCATCACGCCGACCGACGCGATCGCGTTGTAGAGCCGCGACAGGTTCAGCATCTCGGCCATCTGGTGAAAGCCCTGGCCCGGGCCACCGAGCAGATAGGCCTCTGCACCCTCGAGCGTCACCTCTCCGGTGGGGAAGCTGCGCTCACCGAGCTTGTCCTTGATGCGATCGATGCGAAACGCGTTGCGCTGGCCGTTCTCGAGCGTGCGCGGCAGCACGTACAGGCCGAGCCCGCGCGTGCCGGGCCCTGCACCTTCGGGCCGCGCGAGAATCATGATCACGTCGGCGTCGACGTTCGAGCAGAACCACTTGTCGCCGAAGAGCTTCACCGTCTCGCCAGGGGTGCCGTTGCCGCCCTTCGCCACCGTAGAGACCTGCCCGACGTCGCTGCCGCCGGCCTTCTCGGTGAGAAACATCGCGCCCGTGTAGAGCGTGGAGAGATCGGTCGACGAGAGCCGGGGAACGAAGCGCTCCTGCAGGGTCTTCGTACCGTGCTTCACGAGCAGCCGCGCCGCGCCGTCGGTCATGCACACCGGGCAGAACATGCCCGCTTCGGCCTGAGCGAAGAGGTAGCCGAGGCCCATGGTGAGCGCCTTGCCGGCCGTTCCACGCTCCGCCGCGAGGGCCGGGTTGTACGTCGCCGCGACGATGCCGCCGCCGTAGCCGAGCTGCTGCAGGGCCTTGTAGCTGTGGTGGTAGTCGATCTCGTCGATGCGGGCGCCCGTGTGGTCGAAGTTCACCAACCTGGGCCCGTGGTGATCGGCCTCCTGCGCCCACCGTGCGCCCTCGTTCGCGGCGCCATCACCCATCTTCTCGAGGCGCGGCTTCGCCTTCTCGAACGCGGCGCCGAGCTGCGTCGACATCACTCGCTTCAACGCTGCTTCGCTTTCGAACCAGCTCTGCTTCCGGGTCGTCATCGTCGTTCTCCTTTTCCATCCAACAGCGCGTCCCACGTCGCGGTGACCTCGGCCTCGCGGGCGAGCACCATCGCCACGGCGTCAGCTCCGAACTTCGCGCGCTCGGCGTCGAGCGATGCCACGGCCTGCGCGCGGGTGCGCACGTCGCCAAAGGCCTGCTCCACCTTCTCGCGTTGCTCGGCCTTGAGCCCGAGCGTCACCTTGTCGAACTCCTTCACGGCCTCGGCGCCGGTGAGCCGGCTGATGGTGCGCTGGGCGACCACCGCGCCGACGAGCTCCTCGATGGAGTCGAGCTCGGGCTCCGAGAGCTGCAGGTCTTCGCGCAGCGAACGTTCGCGCTTCGCCTTCGCCTTCATGTCGAGCGCCCCGCCGTCGTCACTCACCAGCGCGCGCAGCTGCCGGTGGTAGGTGAGCCACGCGTCGAGCTTCGCGACGGTGAGCGTGATGCCGGCATCGGGCGACTCGGCGGTCGTCGTTCGCTCGACTGGCGCGGGCTCGACAGCCACCTGCTTTCGCTCGGGACAAGCGACGAGGAGCAGCGCAAGAAGGAGCGGCAGCCTGTTCATCGGCGGCCACCATACCGTCTGATTCTCGGTTCACCCTGTCTGAGAAAAGAGACGACGCACCGTGACGTTCGGTGGTCGTGATCGGCTTTGACCAGCGGGAAGCCGCGACCTAATTCTCGGCGCACCGATGCGAGTTTTTCTGGTCCGACACGGTGACGCTGACGCCGACATTCCCGACGGGCTCGATGACGAAGCGCGGGCGCTGACGGCGCGGGCACGCACGGCGCTGCCGGGGCACTTTCAGGCAGTCGCGGCGATCGTGGGTACTCCCGACGTGATGGTGATGAGCCCGCTCGTGCGCGCGGTGCAGACGGCGACGTTGCTCGCGCAGACGGTCGGGTACGAAGGCCCGATGCGCTCGACGCGCATGCTGTTCCCCGATGGGCCGGTCGGTGCGCTCGAGAACCTGCTCGCCGAGAACGAGGGCAAGTCGGTGATTCTCGTCGGGCACCAGCCGTCGATGGGCGCGGCTGCGGCGCACTTTCTGGGCATGTCGTCGTTTCCCAAGCCTGTCACGCCTGGCACGGTCATCGGCATCGAGCGACCGGAAGGCGGCGGAGCGGGCACGCTCTTCCTCTACGCAGCGCCGGGCCAGCCGATCGTTCGAGCCCTCGAGCGCGAGACGCCCTGAAGGTTGCAGCGCCGACCATGCGCCCTTAGACCGCCTGCATGAATGACGCGGGATACGGTGCGGCGGTCTCGGTGGTGTTCAAGAAGCTCGTGAAGGCCGTCGATGCGGCCGACCCCGACGTCATCGAGTGCGACGCGACCGGCGACATGATCACCATCACCGCGCTGAGATCGGGCGAGAAGGTGATCGTGAATACGCAGCGCGCAGTGCAGCAGATCTGGGTCGCGGGCAAAGGCGCGGGCGTGCACTTCTCGCTCGCGGCCGATGGGCGGTGGCTCGATGACAAGCAGAAGGGCCTCGAGGTCGTCGCGTGGGTCGCCGAGTGCGTCGAGTCGGCCAGCGGCGTGAAGTTGGCGCTCTGATCGCGAAGCGCTTCAGCCCATCGAGATGCGGTTCTTCTTCGGCTTCACCGGCATCGCCGGAGCGTCGACCTTGTTGCCGCCCGAGTCCTGTGCGCGTTTGAGCGCCTGTGACGCCTCACGCACCAGCGCGCCGAAGCTCACGCCCTGCGTCGGGTCGAGCCCGGGGTCGAAGCTCGCGAGCCCCAGCGACGCCGTGCCCTTCTCGAACGAAGGCAGGCCGGCCAGCTTCTTCACGATGCGATCGGCCACGATGCCGGCGCCTTCACGCGGCGTGTGCGGCAGGAACACGAGGTACTTGTCCTCGGCGAACGGCATCGCCACGTCGATGTCGCGAATGAGCTCGCTGATCGCCGTCATCACCTCGGAGCGAATCGTCGCGCGCTGGAACTCGGGGCTCGACTCCTTCGCGAGGTACTCGTCGAGCTTGTCGAGGCTCACCAGCAACAGCGCCACCGGGTAGGCGTAACGCTTGGAGCGCTTCACCTCGAGCAGCATGTACTTCTTGAAGAACGTCTCGTCGGCGGTGTTCACCCCCGGCCCGCGCGGCTTCGGCACCGGTGACGGCGGCGGCTGGGCCTTCAGCTTCTCGACCTGCCCCGCGAGCTCGAGAATTCGCAAACGCAGCTCGCGCAGCTTCAGCACCGCACGCACCGAGTTCAGCACCGCCGGCTTCTTGAGCGGCCCGTTGAGGAAGCAGTCGGCGTTCACCGCCGTCGCGCGGTCGAACGCTTTGTCCTCCTCGGGCGGGTACACGAGAATGATGCACAGCTCGGGCACCAGCTTGCGCAGCTGCACCGCGAGCACTTCACCGTCGAACGACCCCGACACCGACGCGATCACCACGTCGGGAGCCTTCGCTCTGACGATCTGCACGGCCTCGTCGAGGTAATGCACCGCCTGCACCTCTGCGCGCCCGTCGAGGAACTTGCGCAGGGCGTTGCAGATGGGAGCCGAAGGCTCAGCGACGAGGACGCGCGGAGGAGGCACGGAGGGGTTGGCTCAAACCTCGAGCACTTCCTTCTCCTTCTTGGCCACCACGTCGTCGATCTGCGCGATGCCCGCGTCGGTCTCTTTCTGAACCTTCTCCTGCGCGCGCTTGTTGTCGTCTTCGGTGATCTTCTTGTCCTTCAGCAGGGCCTTGAGCTTCTCGTTGGCCTCGCGGCGCTCGTTGCGCACGGCGACCTTGTGCTCTTCGCCCTTCGCCTTCACGTCCTTGGCGATCTCCTTGCGGCGCTGCTCGGTCAGCGGCGGAATCGGCAGGCGAATGATCTCACCGTCGTTCTGCGGCGTCAGGCCGAGGTTCGCCTCGTGAATCGCCTTCTCGATGTCCTTCAGAATCGTCTTGTCCCACGGCTTGACGGTGATGAGGCGCGCCTCGGGAACGGCGATGGCGGCGCACTGCGCGAGCGGCGTGGGCGTGCCGTAGAAGTTCACGCGAACGGGGTCGAGCATCGCGGCGCTGGCGCGGCCGGTGCGAATCTTCGTCATGTGGCCCTTGAGCGCGTCGATCGTCTTCTTGATCAGCTCCGACAGGCCCTTCACCACGTCGTCATGCGCAGCCATGTGTCACTCCTTGTGAGAAGCGTTCAGCTCGTTCTTCAGGCCAGGGCCGTCTCGC
>JAEUJR010000659.1 GCA_016793585.1 Archangium sp. | reverse complement strand
GCGGCGCACTACTTCGGCCTCAAGATTCTGCACGCGAAGGTGCGCCCCGACTTTCGCGTCGACCTCGAAGACCTGGAGCGCCTCATCACGCCGAACACCGCGCTCATCGTCGGCAGCGCACCGCCGTACCCCCACGGCGTCATCGACCCCATCAGCGACATCGCCGCGCTCGCGACGAAGAAGGGCGTGTGGTGTCACGTCGACGCCTGCCTGGGCGGCTTCTTCCTGCCGTTCGCCGAGAAGCTGGGCCGCCCGATTCCGCCGTGGGACTTTCGGGTGCCGGGGGTGCACAGCATCTCGGCTGACCTGCACAAGTACGGCTACGCGGCGAAGGGCGCCTCGGTGGTGCTGTACCGGAACGGTGGGCTGCGCCGGAACCAGTTCTTCACATGGGGCGGGTGGAACGGAGGGCTCTATGCGTCGCCGTCGTTCTGCGGAACGCGGCCGGGTGGCGCCATCGCCGCTGCGTGGGCCGTGATGCATCACCTCGGAGAGGCCGGCTACCTCGCGCGCGCGAAGTCGGTGCTGGCGAGCACCGAGAAGCTGAAAGCTGGCATCAACTCGACGCCCGGCCTGCGCGTGTTGGGAGAGCCGCACGCCGGCGTGTTCTCGTTCGGCTCCGAGACGCTCAACGTCTACGAGCTCGGTGACGCGATGGACGCGCGCGGGTGGAAGCTCGACCGCCAGATGGACCCGCCGGCGCTGCACTGCATGGTGACGCCAGCCCACGAGAAGGTCGCCGACGTCTTCGTGAAGGACTTGAAGGAGTGCGCGGCGAGCCTGGCGGCAGGGCATCCCGCTCCCGAGGGCAGCGCGGCGATGTACGGCATGGTCGGCGCCATCGGAGACCGCTCGCAGGTGAACGAGTTCCTCCTCGACTTCCTCGACGGGCTGTTCGAGCGCGTCTGAGTCGTGGGCGTTCTGGCGTTGGCGGCGCTCGTGCTGGTGAGCTTCTTCGTCGAGGCGGCGGCGGGCTTCGGCAGCATGGTGGTGGCGCTCACCGTCGGAGCCCTCTTCATGCCCGTCGACGCGCTGCTCGGCTTGCTGGTGCCGGTGAACCTGGTGCTGTCGGTCTATCTCGTCGCGCGCGGGCTGCGCTTCGTCGACTGGCGCTTCCTGGTGCGGCGTGTGGTGCCGCTCATGGCGCTCGGGCTCGTCGGAGGAACGTTGCTCACGCGCGTCGTCGATGCGTCGGTGTTCAAGCCTGCGTTCGCGGTGTTCGTCGTGGTCGTCGCGGTGACGCAGCTGAAGCAGGCGTTGTCGGTGCAGAGCGCGCCGAAGCCGTTGCCTGAAGCGGCGCGCGTCGGTGGGCTGCTGGGCGCGGGCGTCATTCACGGCATCTTCGCGACTGGTGGCCCGCTCGCGGTCTTCGTCTCGGCGCGTGAGCTCTCCGACAAACACGCGTTCCGCGCGACGCTCTCGGCGCTGTGGGTGGTGATGAACGCCCTCGTGGTGCCCCGCCTGGTGCAGGATGGTGTGGTGACTCTCGATTCGCTGAAGACGAGCGCGCTCATGTTGTTGCCGCTCTCGGTGGGAACGCTGATGGGCGAACGGGTTCACTCGGCGCTCGACGAGCGGAAGTTTCGTGTCGCGGTCGCGGCGTTGCTCGTGGTGGCGGGCGGTGTACTGCTCGCCGGGTCGGTGGGCCGCGCATGATTCAGGCGGTGGCGTGCTTCGTGGTGCCTGCGCTCGCGATGTGGGCGGCCGAGCGGGTGAAGCTCTTCAAGATCCTCGGGCCGGTGGTGCTCTGTTACGCGGCGGGCACCATCGCGGCGAACATTCCCGGCGTGCAGGTCGACCAGAAGGTCGCCATGAGCCTCAACGAGGGTTCGGTGGCGCTGGCGATTCCACTGCTGCTCTTCTCGACCGAGCTGAAGAAGTGGTTGTCGCTCGGGTGGAAGCTGCTGCTCTCGTTCGCGCTCGCGTGCGTGTCGGCCGTCGTCGCAGCTGGTGGCGTCGCGTGGTTGTTTCGTCATCAGACCGACGAGTGGTGGAAGGTCGCCGGCATGCTCGTCGGCGTCTACGTCGGAGGCACCGCCAACATGAGCGCCGTCGGCCTCGCGCTCGAGACGAAGACCGAGACGTTCGTGTTGCTGAGCGCAGCCGATGTCGTGGCCGGCGGAGCGTGGTTGCTCGTGCTGCTCACCGTCGCGCAGCGCGCGCTGGGCAAGGTGTTGAAGCCGTTCACGCTCGAGGCGCACCACGAGCTCGTCGAGCACCCGAGTGAGAGCCTGAGCGTGTGGACGAAGAAGCACATTCCTTCGATGGTCACCGGCTTCGCGCTCGCGATGGCGATGGTGCTCGTGTCGGTCGGCCTGTCGTTGGGCATCAAGGGAAAGATGGACGTGATGGTGGTGCTGCTCACGCTCACCGCGCTGGGCATTCTCGCGTCGTTGCTGCCACAGGTTCGGGCGCTCAAGGGGCCGTACGAACTCGGCGAGTACATTCTGCTCGTCTTCTGTGTCGCGGTCGGTTCGCTCGCCGACGTGCGCCAGGTGGCCGGAGGCAGCGCGGTGCTCTTCGCGTTCGTCGTCGCGGTGATGATGACGGCCATCGTGCTGCACATGTTCCTCTGCTGGGTGTTTCGCATCGACGTCGACACCGCGCTGATCAGCTCGACCGCGACCATCTATGGGCCGGCGTTCATCGGGCCCGTTGCGGCATCGCTGAAGAACCGAGCGCTCGTCGGTCCCGGGCTGACGATGGGCCTCGCCGGAATTGCGCTCGGCACCTGGTTGGGCATCGCCACCGCTCAAGTCCTTCACGCGCTCGGTGGTTGATCCGGTGGTGGCGGCTCGGCGCTCTGCTACAACCCGCTCCCCGTGAGCGCGGATCTCGCCGATGGGCAGACGGTTCAGGTCAAGGGCTCGGGTTCTTCCATCTACACGCTGAAGAACAACGGCGGCGTCTACTCGTGCACCTGCCCCGCGTGGATGCACCAGGGCCTCGCCATCGAGCGCCGCACCTGCAAACACCTGCGCGCCTATCGCGGTGACGAAGCAGAGACTGCGAGGCTCGGCTCGGCTCCACTCTCGGGAAGACCGTCGCGTCCGAAGACGCCGAAGGCTCCGGGCGAGGCCGCGACCGACGATGGTGACGACGAAGGCCCGCCGATTCTCCTCGCGCACAAGTGGGAGAACGACGTCGACCTCACGGGCTGGTGGATCAGCGAGAAGCTCGACGGCGTGCGCGCGTACTGGGACGGCGAGCGCTTCATCTCGCGCCTGGGCAACGAGTTCTTCGCGCCGAAGTGGTTCACCGCGAACTTTCCCAAAGTGCCGCTCGACGGAGAGCTCTGGGGCGGCCGCAAGCTCTTTCAGCGCACGGTCGGCATCGTGAAGCGGCAAGACGAGACGCCGCTGTGGAAAGAGCTGAAGTACGTCGTCTTCGACGCTCCGAAACACGGTGGCGTGTTCGAAGAGCGGGTCGCCTTCATCGAAGAGACGATTCGCGCGCTGAAGCACGAGTTCCTGCACGCGTGCGAACACGTGCGCTGCGAGAACACCGATCACCTGAAGCGTGAGCTCGCGCGCGTCGAGGGGCTTGGTGGTGAAGGCCTGATGCTGCGGCAGCCGCGCTCACGGTACGAGGCGGGGCGCTCCAGCACGCTGCTCAAGGTGAAGTCGTTTCACGACACCGAAGCGCGCGTCATCGATCACCTGCCAGGCATGGGCAAACACAAGGGCCGGCTCGGCGCGCTGCTCGTCGAATTGCCCGACGGCACCAAGTTCAACGTCGGCACCGGCTTCAGTGACGCCGAGCGTGAGAACCCGCCGAAGATCGGCTCCATCATCACCTTCCGCTACCAGGAACTGTCGAACACCGGCGTGCCGCGCTTCCCCAGCTACGTCGGCGAGCGCATCGACGGGAAGTTTCCAGCGGCCGGCTCCGTTCGTCGCGTCGAGGCGATTCACTCGAAGCCGTCGTCGACTTCGCCCATCACTGTCGTTGCTCCACCAACACCGCAGCCCATTCACCAACCACCGAAACCGAGAGGGAACATGCCGCTTCGCCGCTTCGAAATGACCGATGGTGACACCAACTACTTCTGGGAGATCGACACGACCGGGTCGAAGCAGAAGGTGCGGTTCGGCACGTTCGAAGAGAAGGAGAAGGTCTTCGAAGACGACGACGAGGCGCGCGAGAACGCCGAGAAGAAGATCGCCGAGAAGGTCGGCAAGGGCTTCAAGGAGGTCGGTGGCGCTCCGGCGGCTGGAAAGAAGAAGAGCCCGTTCGACGACGAAGAAGATGACGCGCCGAAGAAGAAGCCGGCGGCGGCGGCGCCTGCAGCAGCGGCTCCGGCTGCCAGCGGCAAGTCGTCGAAGGGTGGCGAGGCGGGCGCGCGCTACTTCGAGTTCATCGAAGGAACGTCGGCGAAGTTCTGGGAGATCCGCGTCGAGGGCAGCACGTTCTTCACGCGCTACGGGAAGATTGGCACCGATGGCCAGGTGACCCAGAAGGACTACGACAGCGAGGCGAAGGCGCAGGCCGAGGCGAACAAGCTGATCGCCGAGAAGACGAAGAAGGGTTACGCCGAGAAGTGAGCTGATCAGCCACGTGTCATCGAGATCCTTCTGGTCGCCGGGTTGGACGCTGGCCTAGCGTCCGCCCGCCTTTGACCGGAGGGGTTCATGGCAGAGCGTCCCGACATCACGCTCGAGGATCTGAAGACACTGGCTCGCGGCCAGGCTCCCGACCTCGCGCAGGCCATCATCCAGTTCGCGGCGCAGCCCGTGCCCGAGCCGGAGACGGTGCCCGAGGGGGCGCTCCTTCCTGAGCAGTTCGAGCAGATGCTGCGTGAAGCGCAGCGCGAGCCCCGTGATGCGCAGCGCCGCATGAAGGTGGCGCTCATCTGGCGCCGTTACCTCACGCAGCCCGAGCCGCCGCCGTCGGGCAAGTACCTGCTCGCCGACTTCATCACCGAGCTCTACCTCGCCGGCACCGAGCCCACGCGCGCGGCGCTGCTCGAGCTGATCAGAACGGCTCCGTTCGACCGCGGCATCTGGGGCGGCATCAAGCGCATCTACAAGCTCGCCGAAGAGCGGCAGGACGCCCTCTTTTTCGGAGCCACGCTCGGCCGCATCGAAGCGAGTGAGTCGACCAACGCCGTCACGCGCGGCACCATCGTCTACCTGCAGCGCCGCGGCTGGCGGTACCTGAAGAACCTCTCGTACGCGGTGCCCGAGCTGTACCCCGTCTTCGTCGGTTCGCTGCTCGGTGAGCTTCCGGCCGAAGCGACGTTGTGGCGTGGCGTCGCGTGCTACCGCGCGATGAACGCGCGTGAAGAGCGCTACGAGAACGCGTGGAAGCTGAACGCCGACCCGTTGATGGTGCTGCTCGAAGCGGCGAAGCAGAACGACGTCGCCAAGTTCGCCATCGAGAAGCTGAAGAAGCACTTCCCCACGCTGCTCCGTCAGACGAACCCGGCGTGGCTGCAGCGGCTCGCGCAGCGGCCCATCGTCGCGATTCACGATCTGCTCGTCGACATCCTCACGAACACGCCCGAGCTGCACCCAGCGAAGCTCGAAGGGCTCGGCCTCAAGCCGACCGTGCTGTTGCTGCTGCTCTCGCCCTCGGCCGGCG
>JAEUJR010000617.1 GCA_016793585.1 Archangium sp. | reverse complement strand
GTCGATGATCATTCCGGGTGGCGCGGTGCAGGTCGTGACGCAGTACTGCACCACGCCGTTTCCGAAGTCCTGACAGATGGGCGCCGCACCTCCGCATTGAGTCATGGTGGAGCAGGCGTCGCCGACGGCCGGCCCGGCATCACTGGCTCCGGCGTCGGTGGTGGCCCCTGCGTCAGTGGTGGAGCCCGCGTCTGTCGTGGAGCCCGCGTCCATCGTGGAACCGCCGTCCGTCGTGGAGCCGCCGTCCGTCGTAGAGCCCGCGTCCGTCGTGGATCCGGCGTCCATCGTAGACCCCGCGTCGAGCTGCACATTGGGCTCGACACGCCCACAGCCAATCATCGCGATGACCACCCAGACGAAGCGCATGCCCTGCGTATGCCGCGCTTGATTCGATGGGACAAATCGTCGGCTCAATCGGCTCCGAGGCACCGAACCCGGCGGAAGGTCGGGCCCATTGGCGGAGCCACCTCGAGCCTTCGCGCGTCGACACGCCACGAGCTCGACGGCTCCGAGTTGCCCAACACCAGCACCCCACCATCGAGCGACCACGCCGCCGTACGAACATCGGTCGCTTCGGCCAGTACGCCCTGGGTCAGCTGCAGCGCGCGCACCACACCGCCGGGGCGCAGCACCATCACCTCATGGTTGAACTCGTCTTCGCTTCGCCACGTGCCCTCGAGCGGCGCGGCGGCGACCGACGTCTCCATGCAGACCACGCCGTGGTTCACGACGAACAGCCAGGCGACGAGGCCGCCGAGCAGGCACGTCACGCAGACCGCGACGAGCGCCCAGCGAGCGGGTGTCACTCTTCGGTGAGCCCCAGCATCGCAGCGAGCCGGCCTTCGGCCGCAGCCAGCTCGACCTTGCGAATCTCGAGCTGCGCGCGCGCCTGCGCCGCCGACGACGCGGCGAGGAAGCGCTTGTTGTCGACGTCACTCACCTCGAGCGAGGTCGTGAGGCCCGCTTCGTACGCCGCGCCGACCTGCTTCTGCGCCCGCGTCGCCAGCACGGCCTGCGCTTCGGCCTGCTGGAGCGCGACGGTCGCCGCGTCGAGGTTCGTCTTCGCGCCAATCCAGTTCGCCTTCGCCTTCGCGCGCGCCGCGTCGAGCTGCGAGCGCTGCTGAATCAGCTTCGCCTCGTTGTCGTGCATCTGCGCGTAGCGCAGCCCGCGGTCGTACAGCTTCCACTCCGCCGCGAGGATGCCGTCGAAGATGAAGTTGGTGCCGGCGAAGCCGCGGTTCGAGTTGTAGCTGCCCTTCGCCTGCGCCACGACGGTGGGCAGCCAGGTGAGCTTGTCGACGCCCGAGATGCGCTCCTGAACGCGCACACCCACCACCTGCGCCTTGATGGCGTACGAGTGCTCCCACGGAGCCTCTTCGTCTTTCGCCGCGGTGATGTCGAAGCGCGTCGGGGTGTCGTCGAGCGGGCGTACCGGCTCACCCACCAGCGCCTCGAGCAGGGCCGTCAACGCCACGCGCTGACCCGAGAGCGACGAGAGGAGCGAGCGCGCCTGCGCCGTCTCTGACTGCGCGCGCAGCACGGCGATCTCGGTCGAGGTGCCGACGCTGGCCTGGGCCTTGGCGTCGCGTTCACGCTTGAGCGCCACCTGCTCGGCCTCTTTCGCCGCCTGCTCGAGCTGCCCGATGCCCTCGAGGCCCAGGTACACGCGCGCGACGGCGAGCAGAATCTGCTCCCGCGCTTCGAGCGTGCCCAGCTTCGCCGCTTCGCCGCCTTCCCACGCGGCAGGGAGCAGGAAGAAGTTGGGAGAGAAGAGCACCTGCGACAACAACAGGTTGCCGTACACCGAGTTGGTGCCGACGATGACGATGTCGTTCACCTGGTCGATGGCGGCCTGCTGCTGCGCCTTGAGCGGCGCGAGCTGTGCCTCGGTCAGCGGAAAGCCGAACGTGTTGCCGATGTACGTGACGAGGCCGATGGTGCCTTCGGCCTGCGCCTTGGCCGAGTCCTTCGCCTTGAACTCCTGCTGCACGCTCGTGCGCACGTAGCTCGCGCTCACCGAGAGCTCGGGCAACGCGATGGCCAGGGCCTGCCGGGTCCTCGCCGCAGCCATGGCGATGGCCGTGCGGGCCGCCTGCAGGTCGGGGTTCTTCTTCTCGGTGATGGTGAGCGCTTCTTTCAGCGTCACCTGCCGACGCTCGGCCATGAAGGCCTGCTCGGTAGCGAGCGTCTGTTGCACGCCCGAGGTCGGCGTCGTGGCGGCGGGCGTGAGCGACGGTTGCGTCTGGCCAAGCGCCGTCGCTGCGAAGGTGAGCGCGGCGGTGATGAGGGCTCTCATGATGTCTCCGATTCAGACGGGCCGCGGGGCCGCGCCGTGAACCTCGTCCTGTTTCGCGGCCATGCCGGGCGTCGGCACGATGCGCGTCGTCTCGTCGGCCTTCGGCGCCAGTTCGTCGGCGGCCGACTTCTTGATGCGCATGCTCGGCGGCGTCAGCTTCTCGAACACCGCGAACACCAGGGGCACCACGAAGAGCGTGAGGAACGTCGAGGTGATGACGCCGCCGATGACGCCGATGGCCATGGGCGCGCGGAACTCGAAGCCCTGCCCGCGGCCGATGGCGGTGGGCACCATGCCGATGGCCATGGCCGCCGACGTCATCAGAATCGGGCGCAGGCGGCGCGGGCCGGCCTTGATGAGCGCGGTGTCGAGGTCGTCGCCGGCGCGGAGGTTCTGCAGCGCCTGGTCGACGAGCAGAATCGCGTTCTTCGTCACCAGGCCCATCAAGAGCACGATGCCGATGGCCGCGCCCATGTTGAGGCTGAAGCCGGTCGCGAGGAGCGCCAGGAACGCTCCGATGAAGGCGAGCGGCACCGACATGAGAATGGTGAACGGGTGCTTGAACGACTCGAACTGCGAGGCGAGCACCATGTAGACGAAGATCGCCGCGAGGATGAAGACGAGCCCGAACGCCTCGTTCTGCTCGTCGAGGTTCTTGATCTGCCCGTCGTAGTAGAGCGTGACGCCCGGCGGCGGCGGCTCCTTGGCGAGGCGGGCCTTGAGCGCGGTCGCGAGGTCGCCGAGCGCGCCACCTTCACCGACCGACGCGGCCTGCACCATCACGCGGCGTTCACGGTTGAAGCGCTCGATGATGCTGGGCGTGTCGCGCATCGAGAGCGTCGCCACGTCGGAGATGGGCCGCAGGCCCGTGGGCGTGAACACGTCCATCGTCTTGAGCGCCTCGGGCGTCGCGCGGTCCTTCTCGCTCAGCCGCACCATGATGTCGGTCTCGACGCCGTCTTGCCGCAGCTTGCCCGCGAGCTGCCCGTTCATCGCCAGGCGCATCTGCATGCCGAGCATCGCGCTGGTGAGGCCGGTGTCGTTGGCGCGGCTGCGGTCGATGGCCACCGCCAGCTCGGGGCGCGGCGGGTTCGAGGCCACGCGCACGTCGTTGGCGAGCGGCTTGCCGTTGGCGCCCTTGAGCTCCTTCAAGATGCCCGCGATGCGGTTCGCCTCGGCGTTGATCTGCGCGTAGTCGTTGCCCATCACCGACAACATGATGGGGAAGAAGTCGCCGAGGCCCTCGATGACGGGCGGGTCGAGCAGGCCGATCTCGGTGCCCGCCGCGAGCGTCGACACGAGCTTCGAGCGCGTCTCTTCTTGAATGGCCTTGAGCGTCAGCTGGCGGTCGGTGCGCCCCTTGATGAGCACGCGAATGCGGGCGCGGTTCGCGTCCTGGCCGGCGCCGTCCGACGAGGTGCCGATGACCGTGTACATCTCCTTCACGTCGGGGAAGCTCGAGATGACCTCTTCGGCCTGCTTCGCCCGTGAGGCGGTCTCGACGAGGCTCGAGCCCTCGGGCAGCTTCAAGTCGACCATGAACTGGCTGCGGTCTTCGGGCGTGACGAAGTCGAGGCCGAGCCCGCCCGCGACGGTGGCGCCGACCGAGCCGCCGACCACCAGCACGATGAGCACGGCGGTGAGCCAGCGGTGCGCGATGCTCCACTTGAGCGCGCTGGCGTAGAGCGACTCCTGCCACTCGAAGGTGCGGCGCAGCATGCCGGCGATGGGGTTCTCGCGGTGCTGCGCGCCCAGCACGCGCTGCTTCGAGAAGCGCGCCGACAACATCGGGTCGAGGGTGAACGAGATGAAGAGCGAGATGACGACGGCCACCGACATGGTGACGCCGAACTGCTTGAAGAACTGGCCGACGATGCCCGGCATGAACGCGACGGGCACGAACACCGCGACCAGCGACAACGTCGTCGCGAGCACCGCGAGGTACACGTCACGGGTGCCGTTGGCCGCCGCGTCCATCGGGGTCTCGCCCTGCTCGAGGCGGTGCGTGATGGCTTCGCGCACCACGACGGCGTCGTCGATGAGCAGACCGATGGCCAGCGACAGGCTGATCAGCGTCATCTGGTTCAGCGTGTAGCCGAGCACGTACATCACGAAGAACGTGCCCATCACCGACGTCGGCAAGGCGAGCGCGCTGATCATCGTGCCGCGCACGTCGAGCAGGAAGATGAGGATGATGAGAATCGCCATGAGGCCGCCGAAGAGCAGGGCGACCCAGACCTCGTGGGTGTTCTCTTCGATGACGGTGGAGTTGTCGATGATGAGCGCCGGCTTGAAGCCCTGCCCGATGATGGGCGTGAGCTCTTCCATTCGGGCCTTCACGAGCCGAGAGACCTCGATGGTGTTCGACCCGGGCTGCTTGATGACCTCGACGACGACGGCCTCTTTGCCGTTGAGCCGCGCGATGGAGCGCCGGTCGCCCACGCCGTCGGTCACCGTCGCGAGCTCGTCGAGCCGCACCTGCGTGCCGTTCTGGTTCTTCACCAGCGGCAGCGCGCGCACCTCGTCGATGTTCTGGAACTGGCCGAGCGAGCGCACGTTGAGCTCGGTGGGGCCGAGGTCGAGGCGCCCGGCCGGCACGTCGAGGTTCTCCATGCCGATGCGCTCGGCGATCTGCGCGGGCGCGATGCCGGCGGCCTTCGCCTTGTCGAGCTCGACGTCGACGCGAACCTCACGCACGTCACCGCCGATGATGCGCACCTGGGCGACGCCGTCG
>JAEUJR010000957.1 GCA_016793585.1 Archangium sp. | reverse complement strand
CGGCCGTTGCGTGGGGCCAACGTCATCGACTCGGCGCACCAGTACCTGCCGAACGACCCGCCAGCGGAGTTCGACGAGAACGTCGTTCAGGCAGCCGCGACTGCTGCTCGGAGCGTTCGACGTCACCGAGACGCGAATCGGCGGCGCCTCGTCTCAGGCGTTGCTCATCGAGCGCGCCCAGGCTGCGGGCGTCGTGGGCTGGCTGCCCGGGCCATCGGGTGCGGCGTGGCGGCCGACGACGATCGCAGCACGCGGGCTGCGGCAGAGGGTGCAGCGCGCATGCGTTCGCTGAACGCGCCGTGACGGTCACGCCGCCTTCAGCAACGACTCGTTCGCGTACTGAAATGGCGGCGCGGGCCGACCGAAGTAGTACCCCTGCATCCACTCGATGCCGAGCACGCTGAGCACCTCGCGTTCGGCTTCGGTCTCGATGGCCTCGGCGATGACCTGCGCTCCCAGCTCCTTCGCGAGCTCGAGCATCGAGGCCACCACCAGCTGCTGCTTCCCCGACTTCGGCAGGCCCCGCACGAGCGAGCCGTCGAGCTTCACGAAGTCGGGCTCCACGGCCGCGAAGGTCGAGAGGCCCGCGTAGCCCGCGCCCAGATCGTCGACCGCCAGGCGGAACCCCAGGCTGCGCAGCGAGAACAGCTTCGACTGGAGCGCGTCGATCTCCTCGAGGCTCGCGCGCTCGGTGATCTCCAGCACGCACCGCCGCGCGATTCGGGAGAGCGGCGCGTCGGGCGAGACGAGGTGTGGGTCGTCGAGATCGGCCGGGTGGGCGTTCACGAAGAGCAACGCGTCATCAGGCAGGTGCACGGCGTCGCGCGCGACGGTGTCGCGAATCTTCCGCCCCAGCTCGTGCAGCCGCGACGTCTCTTCGGCCAGCTTGAGCAGCTCCATCGGGTCCTTCGCGCCTTCGCGGCACCGTACCAGCGCCTCCCAGGCCACCGTACGCCGCTCGGCCGTGCCGACGATGGGCTGATAGGCCATGTGCAGCGTCGCCAGCGCGCGATCGAGCTTCTGGTGCAGCAGGGCCGGCGCGTTCGACGAGCGCGAGCGCACCGCCTGCGTCACCACGTCGACCAACACGTCGACCTCGAACGGCTTCTGCAGCATTCGCAACGCGCGGTGCTCGAGCGCCTGCATCGCCGTCTCGACGGTCGGGTGCCCGCTCATCAGCACCACCGGCATGGCGACGTCGAACGCGCGAATCGCCTTCAGCAGCTCGACGCCGTCGACGTTCGGCATGCGCACGTCGGAGACCACCGCGTCGAACCGGCCGTTCTCGAGGCGATCGACGACGTGCCGCGGGTCGGCGAGGCCTTCGACCGTGAAGCCGGCGCGTTTGAGCACCGCGGTGCAGACACGAAGGAACAGATCGTCGTCGTCGACCACGAGGATCGTACCCGGACAGGTCGTGAAGAGAGGGGAGGACATGGGGGCTCCGGGTGAAAACAGCCTGTGCTTGAGCAAGGTGGGTGCCGTGCCGAAGCCGAGTGCTCTCGCACACCTGAGGGGCGCGCCCTGAGTCATCAACGCCCGACGAGGTGGTGCTGACCCGCCCATGAAGCCCAGCCAGCACGCCCGGTTACGGCGATCGAATGTCGATCGTGCGCGCTTACAGCGCGTGCTAGGCGCCGCCGTCATGAGTGACCCCAGCACCACCGAGCGTGATCCCCTTCGCCAGCGACTGGCGGCCCTCGAGCAGCAGGCCGAGCAGGGTGGCGGCGCCGAGCGCATCGCCCGTCAACACAAAGACGGAAAGCTGACGGCGCGCGAGCGCATCGATCTGCTGCTCGATCGCGGCTCCTTCACCGAGCTCGACAAGTTCGTCACCCACCGCGCCACCGACTTCGGCATGGCCGACAAGAAGATTCCCGGAGACGGCGTCGTCACCGGCTACGGCACCAT
>JAEUJR010000602.1 GCA_016793585.1 Archangium sp. | reverse complement strand
TCGTGCGCCGCGAACAAGCCGGCCTGCATCACCGCCTGCGACGAGAAGAAGGACTTCGCCTTCCTCCGCCCTGACGCGTACCTCTACCTCGTGTTCGTCACCGACGAAGAAGACGAGTCGCGCGAAGACGTGCGCTTCTATTACCGCTACTTCGAGACGGTGAAGGGCATCGGCAACGACGGCATGGTGACGACGGCGGCCATCATGGGCCCCGAAGGCAACGGCTGTGGCGCGACGCCCGGCGTTCGCTACAAAGAGATGAGCGACCTCACCGGCGGCGAAGTCGGCTCCATCTGTGACACCGCGTTCGGCGCCACGCTCAAGAAGCTCGCCACCAACGCGGTCGGCCTCAAGCGCAAGTTCACCCTGCAGGAGAAGCCCAACGTGATGACCGTCGAGGTGCGCGTGAAGTACGCGTGCAGCACGCCCGACGCAAACCTCTCGAAGTGCGACTCCATCGACCGCAAGGGCTGCATGGACGTGACGCCCGACACCTACGGCCTCGTCTGCAAGCCGCCCTTCAAGGGCACCGACGGCTGGGACTACGAGCCGGCGAACAACAACATCTACTTCGCTGGCGACTCGGTGCCGGGCCTCAACGCCCAGGTCGAGATTCAGTACTACGAAGAAGGAAAAGGCCCGTGAGACGAGCTGCGCTCTTTCTCCTCGCCCTCGCGGTGGCTGCCTCGTGTGGAACGCAGGGCCTCGGCCGCGTGCGCCCGCGCCTCAACCCGCCCGCCTCGCCCGTCGACTTCGGCACGCTGCCCGTCTTGAACGAGAAGGTCGTCGACCTCGAGGTCACCAACCTCGGCCGCGCGAAGCTCACCATCTCGAACACGAAGCTCGGCACCGAAGACGGCATCTTCCGCATCGTCGCCGCCCCCGACGTCGTCGAAGCCGGAGAGACCGGCAAGCTCTCGCTCGCCTTCAAGCCGACGAAGGAGCAGGACTATTCGAACACCGTCTCGTTCGAGAGCGACGACACCGACAACCCGCTCACCACGCTCACGCTCACGGGCAAGGGCTCCACGCGTGCGGTGCTCGAGCTCGACCCGCCGATGCTCGACTTCGGCCGTGTCGGAGAGTGTTCCACCGCCGTGCAGCAGCTCGCCATCAAGAGCGCGGGTAGCGCCGACCTCGTCATCAACGAGATTGCCTTCACCGATGGAACGCCGCCGGGCTTCACCTTCGTCGGCTCCACGCGCACGCCGGCCACCGTGAAGACGGTCGACCCGCGCACGAGCCTGCAGGGCCAGATTCAGCTCACCGTGCGCTACGCGATTCCCGCTGGAGCTTCGGGCGACGTCACCGGCGGCATTCGCCTCAAGACGACCGACCCCGAGAAGCAGGAGGTCGTCATTCCGATTCGCGCCACCATCAACAAGGCGCCCACCGCCACCATCGCCGACCTCGGCAACGGCGCACCCGGCCTCTCGGTCACGCTCGACGGCACCGGCTCGATGGACCCCGACGGCGACTCGCCGCTCACCTACAAGTGGACGCTGCGCAACCGCCCGCTCGCGAGCAGCACCACCATCGCGATGCCCGAGGCCGCGCTCACCGCCATGCGCCTCGACCCCTCGGTGCCAGGCCAGTACGAGGTGCAGCTCGAGGTCTCTGACAGCCAGGGCGTGAAGTCGTGCCAGCCCGCGCGCAAGACCATCGTCGCCTCGCCCGCGCAGAAGCTGCTCGTCGAAGTCTTCTGGGACAACCAGAACACCGACCTCGACCTGCACGTGCTGCGAACGCCTTCCACGCGCGTCGGCCTGATTCCCGACGACGTGTTCTATCAAAACAAGAAACCCGACTGGGGCGTGATGGGCGACCCCGCTGACGACCCCGAGCTCTCGCGCGACGCGCTCACCGGCTACGGCCCCGAGACGTTCGGCTGGGTGAACCCCATCGACGGCACCTACCGCATCGCCGTGGCCTTCGAGCAGGACTACGGGCTGGGCACCATGGCCCGGCAGTCGCGGGCGACGGTGCGCGTGTACCAGTTTGGAATTCTCAAAGCTGAGCTCTCGCGAACGATGGTCGACCGGAATGAGGTCTGGTTGGTCGCCGACATCGTGTGGCCCTCCGGAGACGTGACGCCCGTTCCATGAAGCCCTCCACGCTCCTTCTGGCGGCCCTCGTGCTGAGCGCCTGCCCTCCCGTGAAGACGATGACGGACGCGGGCCGTCCACCCGAGTGCGAGACGCGCGCCGAGTGCGCTGGCGGCAAGGTGTGCACCGCCGACAAGTTCTGCGACTTCTGCTCGACGTCGGGCCAGTGCAGCGTGCGCGAAGAGTGCAACCCCGACACGAAGCTGTGCGCGCTGCGCAGCGGCTGGGGCACCGAGTGCTCGAAGAACGAAGACTGTCAGGCCGGCAGCTGGTGCAAGCAGGGCCTGTGTCTTCCCCGCGCCGACGTGAACCTCTGCCCGACCGGCATGAGCGCGTCATGCCCGCAGGGTGAGCGCTGCAACGTCATCACCACCGTCTGCGAAGAAGACCTCGGCTGCTCGACGAACGACGACTGCTCGATGGGAGAGCTCTGCAACACCGGCAGCCGCAAGTGCGTGCCGCGCTGCACGCCCGACACCCAGGCCACCGTGTGCGCCGCCGGAGAGCGCTGCGTGAACGAGCGCTGCGTGCAGTGCACCCAGCAGAGCGAGTGCCCCGTCGGGCTCATCTGCGACATGGCGGGCAAGTGCAGCACCGCCGAGCGCTGCTACTCCGACCGCGACTGCACCGTGCCGCTCGCGTGTTTCCTGCAGACGGGTGCGTGTCTGCCCAAGCGCCGCTCGTGCACCTCGAACGACGTCTGCCCGCCCGACCAGCGCTGCGACGTCGGCGCCCAGCGCTGCGTGCCGCGCACCTGTCAGCCCGACCGCTACGAGCCCAACGACGAGCAGGCCAGGGCGTTCGGCGCGATGGCCGGCACCTATCGCGGCATGACGTTGTGCAACGGCGACCAGGACTGGTTCGGCCTGCAGCTGGGCCGCGGAGACCTGCTCGGTGTGAACCTCGACGCCGACCCGTTCAGCGAAGGCACCTTCAGCACCGTCATCAAGGACTCGAGCGGCCGCACCGTCGCCGCGGGCCGGCTGCTGGTGAGCTACGTGGCGCCGACGCCCGCGAAGTACTTCGTCGTCGTCTCGTCGACCGACCCGTACCAGACGTACGACACCACGTTCCTGCTCTCGCGCGGCAACCCGTGCGACGACGACACCAACGAGCCCAACGACGCCATCGAGACGCCGACGGTGCTCAACGCACAGACGCAGATCGACGGAAAAATCTGTGCGCAGGACAAAGATCACTTCCGCCTCGTGGTGCCGATGGGCCAGGGCGTGAAGGTGTCGCTCATCAACTACGACGCGGGCCGCGGGCTCTTGCGGCTGTGTCTGCTGTCGAACGATGGACTGACGACGTATGGCTGCAGCGACGACGTGACGCCGGTGGTAACGGCGACGGCGGCGCAGGTGGCCGGTCAGACGCTGGTGGTGCGGGTGGCCGGGAGTACCGACCGCATCGCCAACGCCTATACGCTGAAGGTCGACCCCCCGTGAGGATGCCCATGAAGAAGACAGGTCTGCTGTCTCTCGTCTCGCTCGCCGCGCTGCTGGCGTTGACGGGGTGCCCGAAGAAGACAGGGCCCATCGATGCCGGTGTCGTCGAGCAGGACGCGGGCATCGAGGTCGACGCGGGCGTGGAAGAAGACGCCGGCGTGGTGGTCGACGCCGGTTCGACCGACGCCGGCCCGCCGCCCGAGCTGCGCGTGCGCCGCGTGCTCCCGCCTCGTGGCTCGAGCGCCGGTGGCAGCACCGTGCTGCTCGAGGGCTCGGGCTTCTTGCGTGACTTCGCCACCACCGGCAGCCGCGCCAAGCCGCTCACCACGGTGAAGTTCGGCAGCAACCCCGTGCCAGACATCACCATCATCGACGACCAGACGATGGAGGTGCGCACGCCTCCCGGCCTGTCGGGCCCAACGGGCGTCTCGGTGCAGAACCCGAACGGCCGCATCGTCTGCAACAACTGCTTCACGTACTTCGAAGACCTCGTCGTCACCGGCTTCACGCCGCGTGAAGGCGCGATTCAGGGCGGCACCACCGTCACCATCACGGGCCAGGGCTTCGACGACGAGGTGCAGGTGCTGTTCGGCGACAACTCCGCCACGACGGTGACGAAGGTGAGCAGCACCGAGCTGCGCGTCACCACGCCGCGCGGGCGCCTGGCCGACGTGGTCGACCTCGTCGTGTACAACAAGAACGGCGTCTCGACGCAGCGCCGCGGCTTCCGCTACCTCGCCGACCTTCGCGTCACGCGCGTCTCGCCGCCGTTCGGTCCGCTGGCGGGAGGCACCGTCGTCACGCTGCAGGGCACGGGCTTCACCGGCGCCACCGAGGTGCGCTTCGGCGCGACGGCCGGCACGGCGCTCACGACGAACAATGACAACGAGCTGTCGGTCACGGCTCCCGCTGGCGCTGCGGGCGCGGTCGACCTCACCGTCGTCACCCCTCGCGGCACGTGGACGGTGAAGCGGGGGTTCTCGTACGTCGACGCCGCGGGCCCCCTCGCGCTCTTCGCCGTCTCGCCGCGTGTCGTGAACGCGGGCGACCAGGTCACGCTCGTCGGGCAGGGCCTCGACACGGCGGGCCTCACCGTGACCATCGGCGGCGTGGCGGCCACCGTCGGCGCGCAGACCGCGACCTCGGCCGTCGTCACCGTGCCTGCGCGGGGAGCCGCGCCGCGCCGCTCCGACGTCGTCGTCACCGGCGCCACGTCGGTGACGCTCACCGAGGGCGTCACCTGGCGCGTCACCCTGCGCACCGTCGCTCCGGCCAACGGGCCCGTCGCCGGCGGCACCACGGTCGACGTCGTGGGCAGCGCGATTCCAGGGGACGCGCTCCTCTCCATCGGCGCCGGCGCGGCGGTGAATGCCATGGTCACCTCCGAGACGGCGATGACGGCCACCACGCCGCGCGGCTCTGGCGGCGCGGCGTCTGACCTCTGGGTGCGTGAAGCGGCCGACCTCGAGAACGAGTTCGTGCTGGTGGGCGGCTTCACCTTCGACGAGCCGCTCTCGGTTGGCCGCGTACAGCCCGACCGCGGCGCCATCGCGGGCGGCACGCTCGTCACGGTGCTCGGCAGCGGCTTCGGCGAAGGCACCGTCGTGCAGTTCGGCCAGGTCACCGCGAAAGACATCAAGTTCGTCACGCCGCACCTCATCACCTGCCGCACGCCCCGCGGAGACGTGGGCACGGTCGACGTGAAGGTCGTGCGCGCCACGCAGAACGACACGCTGCCCGGCGGCTTCTCGTACTTCGACCC
>JAEUJR010000560.1 GCA_016793585.1 Archangium sp. | reverse complement strand
ACACCCAAGGAGGGCACCCATGCCTGCCGTGAAGTCGAACCGCTCGAAGAAGAAGCTGAAGAACCGCGCGAAGGTGAAGAAGGCCGCGCTCAAGCGCCGCCGCGTGCGCGCCCGCAAGGCGAAGGGCAAGTACTGAAGTCTGGCAGTTTCGAAGTGACAGAGGCCTCGTGAGCCGTGCCCCGTCGAAAGGGCCCGCTCATGGGGCTTCGTCGTGTCGAACTGGGAACGTCGTGAGACGAAGACGAAGCTCGCCTGATGAGCGGTGGCTCCATCGAGTCGGCTGATCCACAGCCACAGCGAGTGTGGCGAGCGGAGGCGAGAGTCGAACTGGGAACGTCGTGAGACGAAGACGAAGCTCGCCTGATGAGCGGTGGCTCCATCGAGTCGGCTGATCCACAGCCACAGCGAATGTGGCGAGCGGAGGCGAGAGTCGAACTGGGAAGCTCAGCGCGGGCGCTTGAAGCAGAGGTACGTCGCGCCACCGCCGACCGAGTTTCCGTTCTGTACCACCGGCGGGCGGAACGAGACCGAGACGAGCTCGAAGCCCTCGGCGCCAGCCTTCTCCAGATCGGCGTTCTTCGGCACGCCGTCGACGTCGACGCACCAGTGCTCCCAGCGCGTGAGGTTCGCCGAGTCGGCGCGGGCGCGTGGCACGTTGAAGAGCGCCGTCGTCACGCAGCCGACGAGGAAGGCGAGGATGATCAGCGGAGGCGTCTTGTTCATGGCCTTGCTCATTGGGTTCGGGGAATCAGCGAAAAGAACCAGGCGTCGGTGGGCGAGTTGATCGACCCCTCGTCGCCGGCGACGTGCAGCGCGCCCGACGTGCCGGCGATCTGGTAGGCGCGCACGATCGTGCTGGGCAGCGGAAGGGGGAAGAGCTCGAAGCCACCGTCGGTGAACCGCGTGCGGTGGCCGACGCCGCCGAAGGCGCCGATGAAGACGCCGTCAGTCGTGACCTCGAGTGAGTACGCGCGGCCGAGCAGCCCCGAGTAGTCCTGCAGGCCACCGACGCCGCCGTCAGGCTGAATCGTCGTCACGTAGCCCTGATCGGTCACCACCCAGACCGTGCCACCGGGCAGGCCGTCGATGCCGATGATGCCCGAGGGGTCGAGCTGGCTCGAGATGCGGCCCGCGCCGAGGCGGCCCACGTAGCCATCGGAGGTGGCCCAGTAGACGTCGCCGTTGCTGGCGAGGTGCACGTCGTTGACGAACTCGTTGTTCGACGAGGTCTCGGGCTGCAGCAGCGCGCGGGTGCCAGTCGCGAGGTTCAGCTCACAGAGGCTCTCGTCATAGCCGCCGACCACCACCCGGTTGCCGAGGCGCCCGACCGAGCTCGCCGCGAAGGCGACCGTTCCGCACGTGCCCATGTCGAAGGTGCGCACGACGCCGCCGTCGACCACGTGCTGCACCCGCGCGATCGTCAGGTTGCTCTCGGCGATGATCACGTAGTCGCTCGGTGTTCCTTCGACCGAATCGAAGGGCGGGGTGCCAACGGCGTACGGCGTCGCAAGGCCTGTCGAGACGGCGCTGGGCGACCCGTGCGAGATCCAGAAGGCTCCGACCGGGGTCGTGAGGCGCGAGAAGATGGCGGCGGCGTCGTTGAGCCCTCCGCCGACCAGTGCATCGGGAACCTTGTAGTCGGTGCGCTGCGTGAAGCGATGCACACAGAACGGAACGCCGATGCACGAGGGCCCTGCCGTGCCCCCGGCGTTCGCCGAGCCACCCGCCGTTGCTGTTCCACCCGCGGACGCCGAGCCACCCGCAGACGCCGTTCCACCCGCGGTCGCCGTTCCACCCGCGGTCGCCGTTCCACCCGCCGTCGCCGTTCCACCCGCGGTCGCCGAACCTCCCGCGGTCGCCGAACCTCCCGCGGTCGCCGAACCTCCCGCGGTCGCCGAGCCTCCCGCGGTCGCCGAGCCTCCCCCGATCGCCGAGCCTCCCGCGAACGTGGAGCCTCCCGCGGTCGCCGAGCCTCCCGCAGCCGAGCCACCGCCCGCTGCGAGGCCGCCACCGGCGCTCACTCCGCCACCCGAGCCGGACGAGTTCGTGCACCTCGCGAAGGAACACGACTCGTTCACCGAGCACTTGATGCACGCGTCGCCACGAGCGCCGCAAGCCGACGACTCGAAGCCCGTGCGGCACTCTCCGCTCGTGTCACAGCAGCCATTGCACGTCGCTGCGCTGCACTGCGGTTTGCCGGTGCCGCAGCCCAACACGAGCACGAGACTCACCACGACCAGGCGTCGCATGATCACTGCGTACGCGGAATGAGGGACATGAAGAACGCACCCGAGGGATTGCTGGCTGAGCCCTCGTCGCCCGCGACGTGAATCGCACCCGGGCCGCCGCTGATGAAGTACGTGCGGTTGTTCGGGTCGACAGGCAGGCCGAAGAACTCGAAGCCGCCGTCGGTGAAGCGCGTCTTGTGCGTGATGCCACCGTACGAGCCCACGAAGACGCCGTCGGTCGTCACCTTGAGGCTGTAGGCGCGGCCCGCGATGGCCAGAATGTTGTCGACGGTCGAGAAGCCTGCGTCGTCTTCGCGCTTCACGACGACGCCCTGATCAGACACGGCGTAGAGGTTGGTGATGTCGGTGCCGTCGAGGCCGACGATGCCATCGACGTCGATCTGCCCGCTGACGCGACCGACGCCCAGCTGGCCCAGGTAGCCGTCGGTGGTGCCCCAGAAGACCTCGCCGCTGGGCGCCACGTACAGCGCGCTCACGTACTCGTTCGGTGTCGCCACGTTCGGCATCTGCAGGAGCGTCGTCGCGCCGGTCGTGAGGTTCAGCTCGCAGATCCCCTCGTTGTAGCCGCCGATGAGCACGCGGTTTCCGTCACGCACCGTCGTGTTCGCGAAGAACGACGAGCCCTGGCAGGTGCCGCTGTAGCGAACCTGCGGAATGCCGCCGTCGATGATGCGCTGCACCCGCGCGTTCGTCATCGTCGACTCGCTGATGACGATGAAGTCGAACGTCGAGCCGCCGTAGATCTTGAAGGGCGGGGTGCCGGCCGTGAAGGGCCGCGCGGTGCCTGCCGAGGGCGTGGGATCGGCTCCGTGCGAGACCCAGATCGACCCGACAGGGTTGTTGAACTTCGAGAAGATCGCGCCCGCCTCGGTGAGCGTCGTGCCGACCAGCGCGTCGCTGTATTTGAAGTCGGTGCGCTGCGTCTGGCGGAAGATGCAGAACGGCTGGCCGATGCACTGAACGCCCGCGTCGACGCCCGCATCGATCGCACTGCCGCCCGCGGCCGAACCGCCAGCCTGGCCACCGGCGCTCGAGCCGCCTGCCGCGCCGCCAGCGGTCGTCCCCCCAGCCAGGCCCCCGGCCGTCGAGCCACCTGCCGTCGAACCACCTGCCGCCGCGCCGCCAGCGGTCGAGCCGCCCGCCGTCGAGCCACCTGCCGACGAACCGCCAGCCGCGCCTCCGCCCATGGAGCCACCGTCAGCGCAGCCGTTCCTTGCGCACCAGTTCGCGTACGCGTCGTCGAAGTTGAAGCAGCCCGAGGTCGCCACGATCGCTGCGACGCCTACCGCCAGCCCGAGCCGCTTCATCGCACCACCTCCATCACGTCGAAGCTGCCGAAGACCGACACCGAGCCGCCCTGTGGGGTGAGCATGAAGCTGACCGGCGGCGCCGCAGCGGGCTCGCCGTTGCCCATGAGGAACATCACGACCGCCGCGCCGATGCCGGCCACCGCGACGCCCGACGAGATCCACCCGATGGCCGCCATCGTCTTGCCGCTGTCGCGGGCGGTGATCGCCTGCGCGGGGGTGAGGGTCGTACCGGTCATGAGGCTGTTGTAGCTGCCCGACGCACTGACGAAGGCGGCAGTCGCAACTCCGGCGCCGAGCAGGCCGACCGCACCGGGAATCCACGAGAGTGAGCGCAGCCGCGGCCCGCTCTTCACGACGGCAGGAGGCGGCTGCATGGCCTTACGACGATCGTCTTCTTCTTTCTGCTGCTGGGCCACGGCCTCGGCGCGGCGCTTGTCTTCTTCGGCCTTGAGGGCGTCGGCTTTCGCCTTCTCTTCGGCGGCGCGCTTCTCTTCATCGGCCTTCTGCGCGGCGATGGTCGGGGCGAGCATCTTCTTCACCTGCTCGCGGGCCTTCTCGGCGAGCGCGGTGATCTTCGGAGCCACCGCCACCGGCAGCTTGAGCTCGGGGTCGAACGAGAAGGCCGACTGGAACGCCTTCGTCGCCTTGTCGTCCTTGCCCATGTCGGCGAGCACGATGGCCTCCAGCACCTCGCAGCGCGCCTCGTCGTCGGGCGTCTTGGCTTTGGCCTTGGCCTTCTGCACCTGCGCGAGCGCCTTCGCGTACTCGAGGTTCTCGTAGAGCGCGATGGTGGCCTGCAGGTACTTGGTGACCTCGGCAGACTGCTGCGCAGACGCGACCGTCGAGGTCGCCAGAACGACGGCGACGATGATTGAGCGGAGCATGCTCACTCCAGGTTGAAGTTGTGGGTGAAGACGTTGGTGCCCGGCTTCACGGTGAAGCTCTTCTCGATGGTCTTGTTCGACCCCGGCTCGATCACCTTGATGGTGTGAGCGCCGGCCGTCGCCGGAATCTCTTTGCCCAGCGGCGTCTCGCCCAGGAACTTCCCGTCGAGGTACACCCGGCCGACCGGCCGAATGCGAAAGTCGATGCGGCCCATCTTCGCCACCGGGGCGACGACCTTCGAGCCGGCATCGACGACCTCGGCGACGACGACGGCGGTGCCCGCGTCGACTTCGGCGACCACCGCGACTGCCGCCCCTGCGTCGACGACCGGCTCGGGCTCCCCTGCGTCGACGATCGCGACGACCGGGGGCAGCGGGGTGACGACGGGCGGCGGGGGCAGCGGGTCGACCTTCGGGGGCGGAGGCGGCGGCTTGAGCGCCAGGTACGCCCCCACGCCGATGGCGATCACCGCGAGGCCGATGCCCGCGAAGAGTGGCGCCTTCGACTTCGAGGTGTGCGAGCCCGTCTCGATCGGCTTGAGCGTCGTCGCCGACAGGCCGGTGCCCGCCTCGGTCGGAACGGGCGGCGCGGTGCGCTCCTGCGAAGCCGACGACGGGTGCGTTCGATCGAGCTGAAGCCCGCCCGGCGGCAGCACGTTCTGGAGCGTGACCTCGTGGTCCTCGGGGAACAGGTGCTCGACCAGCTTGCCGACGTCGGCGACCGAGACCACTTCTCCGGTCGACGCGATGAAGCGCTCGAGATCCATCTGGAACTCGCGGCAGCTCTGGTACCGCTTGGTCACGTCCTTCTCGAGGCACTTCGAGATGATCGCGTCGAGGGCGGGCGGCAGATCGTTGCGCTTGTGGCTGGCGCGCACGAGCGGCTCGTTGCCCATGATCGCCTGAATGATGCTCACCTCACTCGTAGCGTCGAACGGCATCGCCCCGCAGACGAGCTCGTAGAGCACCACGCCCAGCGCGAAGACGTCGGCGCGGCGATCGAGCGGCTCCCGCGCGAGCTGCTCGGGAGGCATGTACGCGAGCTTGCCCTTGATGACGCCGCTCTTCGTGAGGTGCGGCTGGGTGCTGGCCTTGGCGATGCCGAAGTCGACCACCTTCACCGCGCCGTTGCGCGAGACGAGCACGTTGTCGGGCGAGATGTCGCGGTGCACCAGGTTCATCGGCTGGCCGGCCTGGTTCTTCAGATCGTGCGCGTACCCGAGGCCCTCGGCAGCGAGCGCGATGATGCGGGCGCACAGCGGCAGCGAGATGGGGCCGACCGTCTCACGCGCAGCCTTGTTGAGCGCGCGCAGGTTCGGCCCGTCGATGAACTCCATCGCGATGTAGTAGGTGCCGTCGGTCTGCCCGAAGTCGAAGATCTGCACCACGTTCGGGTGGTTCAGCTCGGCCGCGAGCCGCGCCTCCGACAAGAACATGTTGATGAAGTTCTGGTCTTCTCCGAAGTGCGGGAGAATTCGCTTCACGACGAGCTTCTTCTGGAAGCCCATGGGGCCGTCGGAGCGCGCGAGGAAGACCTCGGCCATGCCTCCGGTCGCCAGCTTGCGGACGAGTGTGTACTTCCCGAGCGTCTGAGCCATCAGTGGTGCGCGCACCATCGCCTACCCGGGCAGAACCCGGAATCGAAATGACACGCGACCGCAGAGAGAAGCCGTCGACGATGGGGCCCCATTGGGGCTAGAGCGTCGCGCCGATGATCTCGGTCGTGCTGCTGGCAGTGGTGGGAGCGTCTCCCGGGCTGTTGCCCTCGGCGCAGGTGCGCAAGGACCAGGGCGTTCAACGCTCCACGGTCGTGCGCGATGCGAAGGGTGAGTACGAAGGGGCGCCCTGGGACTCGCAGCTGGCCGCCATCATCGCGCCCGACGGCGTGCTCGAGTGGGACCTGGGCCAGACCTACCCGATCGAAGCCGCGCTGATTCAGGGCGACAACAACGACGACTTCATTCTGTGGAGCTCGGTCGACGGAAACTTCTTTCAGCCGCTGTGGCGCGCCCCACAAGACGCGCTGGCCGGGCTGCGGACCCGTACGACGACGTCGCTGAAGGGCCAGGCACGCTACCTGCGGCTCACGGCCGAAGGTGGCGATCGCATGTACTCGGTGAGTGAGGTCATGGTGTTCACCAAGGCCTCCGAGCTGACGAGCGACGTCATG
>JAEUJR010000556.1 GCA_016793585.1 Archangium sp. | reverse complement strand
TCGGTCGGCCTCGAGCACCCCGACGACATCATCGCCGACCTCGACCAGGCGCTCGGCCGCTGACGTCACCATGAGCTCGCCCCGGCTCTTCGACCTGCGTCTGCCCGACTTGCCGCTCGAGCACGGCGGCGTCGTGCGTTCGCATCACGCGCGTGGGTGGTGGTGGGGGCCGGAGGAAGACCTGCCCGCGCTGTCGGCGAGAGCGCAGCTGCTCCATCGCGACGCCCTGGGCGCGCCGCACGCGGTGTATCGCCGTGAGTCCGTCATCGAGCCGAAGTCGGGTGGAGCTGCGCTCTCGCCGAACGTGCCGACGGTGCTGCTGGTGCACGCGCTCACGGGTGACGCGCGCGCAGGTGGAGACAAGGGCTGGTGGTCGCCGCTCATCGGGCTCGGTCAGCCGCTCGACCCATCGCGAGTGCGGCTGCTGTGCTTCAACAACCTCGGCTCGAACTACGGCTCGTCGGGGCCGCTCGACGAAGGCTGGCCGCACGACGCGTCGCTCACCACCCTCGACCAGGCGCGCGCGCTGTGGCTCGCGCTCGATGCGCTGGGCGTCGAATCGCTGCACCTGGCGGCGGGAGGGTCGCTGGGTGGAATGATTCTGCTCGCGATGGCCGCGCTGCGTCCGCACGCCATCGAGCGGCTGCTCCCGCTCGCGGCGACCTCGTTCTCGACGGCGTGGCTCATCGGCTTCAACCACGTGCAGCGGCAGGCCATCGCGCTCGACGAGAAGCGCGGGCTCGAGGTGGCGCGGCAGTTGGCCATGCTCACCTATCGCGCCGAGCCGGGTCTCGAGACGACGCAGGCACGCACGCTCGCGCCGAAGCCGGGAGCCCGTGGCGCCTACCGCGTCGAGGGCTATCTCGAGCACCTCGGTGAGTCGTTGAGCGCGCGCTTCGAGGCGGCGCCCTACCTCGCGCTGCTCGACGCGATGGACTCGCACGACCTCGTTCACCAGGCGCCGAAGCTGTCGGCGGTGCGCCAGCGAAAGGCGCTCGTCGTCGACATCGACACCGACGTTCTCTACACGCCCGCGCAGGTCTCGGCGCTCGCGGCGCTGCTCTCGGAAGCGGGCAACACCGTCGAGCGCGCGACGCTGAAGAGCCTGCACGGTCACGACGCGTTCCTCATCGAGTGGGAGCAGCTGGCTCCGCTGGTGACGCGCGCTCTCTCACTCTGAAGGAAGCCACCCCGTGTCGACGTCCTGGCAGGTCTACAAGTTCGGAGGCAGCTCTCTCGGCACCCCCGGCCGGCTGCCGCTGGTGCTCGACCTCATCACCGCTGCTGCGAAGGAGCCTTCACGGCTCGCCGTCGTCGTCTCGGCGCTCGGTGACTCGACCGACTGGTTGATTCGCTCCGCGCGTCGGGCCGCTGCAGGAGACCAGAGCGGCGCCGAGGCCGACCTCACGCGCACGCACTTCCTCGCGGTGTCGACGGCGAAGCAGGTGCTCGAAGGCGCGGCGCTCGCGGCGTTCGAAGACGACGTGGCGCGTCTGCTGAACCCCATTCGCCGGCTCGTCGAAGGCATCGGGCTGGTTCGCGAGGTGACGCCGCGCTCGCTCGACGAGGTGATGTCGGTGGGGGAGCGCATCAGCATCGCGCTGGTGGCTCGCGCGCTGACGGTGCGCAGGCTCGAGGCGCATGCGGTCGACGCGCGCGACCTGGTCTCGACCGACGACACGCCGCAGAACGCGACCGTCGACGTCGCGGCCACGGGAGTCGCGCTTCGCTCCGCCGCCGCGAGCTGGAGCGGGCTGCCCATCATCACCGGTTTCCTTGGACGCTCGAAGACAGGCCACACCACCACGCTGGGCCGCAACGGCTCCGACTACACCGCGTCGCTCGTGGCGCAGGCGCTGGGCGCGAAGCACGTCACCGTGTGGACCGACGTGCCCGGTGTCTTCACCGCCGACCCTGCGCTGGTGAGCGATGCGTACCCCGTCACCAGGCTCACCTGGTTCGAGGCGCTCGAGCTCGCGCACTTCGGCACCCGCATGTTCCACGCTCGTACGGTGGTGCCGCTGCTCGAGAGCGGCGCGACGCTCACCATTCGCAGCACCACCGAGCCCGACAGGGTTGGAACGCGCATCGACGCGAACGGCCACGTCGACGACGGGCAGCCGACATGCGTCACCAGCCTCGAGCACCTGGCGCTGTTGAACGTCGAGTCGCGGCGCTCCACGTTGCCCGCTGGCTTCATCGCGCGCGCGCTCACGGCCCTCGACGCCGCCGACGTGAAGGTGTGGATGACGAATCAGACGGGGCTCGGCGTCTCGGCGTGCTTCGTGGTGCCGACCGCCGACGAAGCCCGCGGCCGCTCCGTGCTCACCTCGCTCGCCGTCGCTGATGAAGTGGTCGTGGGTGCGCCGCGCTCCGAGGTCACGCTGGTGACCCTGGTCGCCGAACGCATGGGCCAGCAGGCCAACGTCGCGGGCCGATTCTTCCACGCGCTCGGCACCGTCGGCGTGAAGGTGCGCGCCATCGCGCAGGGCGCCAGTGAGCGCTCCATCTCGTGTGTCGTCGACGCGAAAGACACGGCACTCGCGGTGCGCACGGTGCACGCATCGTTCAACTTCGCCGAGACCGAGCTCGACGTGCTGTTGCTGGGTCACGGCACCGTCGGTGGGCGGTTGCTCGAGCAGATGGCCGCGCAGGCCGACGCCCTTCGTCAGGAGCACGGCATTCGGCTCAAGCTCGTGGGCCTCGCTGACAGCAGACGCAGCGTCTTCGATGCGCGTGGGTTGGCTCCGGCCGAAGCCGTGTCGCTGCTGCAGACGACCGGCGCGCGACCCGAAGCGCTGCTGCAGGAGCTGTCACAGTTGAGCCTGCCCGTCGTCGTCGACTGCACCGCCGCAGAGGGGAACGAGCGGCTCTACGCGAAGGCGTTCTCGCTCGGCGCGCACGTGGTGGCCGCGAACAAGAAGCCGCTGGTGGCGCCGTGGGCCGAACGACAGGCGCTGCAGGCCGAGGCGCGACGGTTCAGCCGCGCGCATCTCTACGAGACGACCTGCGGGGCTTCGCTGCCCGTCATCGAGACGTTGAAGAACCTCGTGCGTACCGGAGACGTCGTGCACCGCATCGAGGGCTCGTTGTCGGGAACGCTCTCGTACCTCGCCGACGCGGTGATGCAGGGCGTGCCGTTGTCGCGGGCGGTCGCGAAGGCGCGCGAGAAGGGCCTCACCGAGCCGCACCCGCGTGACGACCTCTCTGGGCTCGATGTCGCGCGCAAGGGCGTGATTCTGGCGCGTGAGCTCGGGGTGGCCATCGAGGTCGCCGACGTCGCGGTGGAGCCCTTCATTCCCGCGGAGTGGCTGCGTGAGGCCGACGCCGACGTGTTCGTGCGAAAGCTCGAAGGGCTCGACCGCTCCTTCGCCGAGCAGGTTGAGCGCTATCGCCGGGAGGGCCTGACGCTGCGTTACCTCGCGCAGGTGGTGCGAACGGAGCAGGGCGTTCGCGTGAAGGTGGGCCCCGTGGCGGTCGACGCGAAGCACCCGGCGACGAGCCTGCGTGGGGAAGAGGCGATGGTGGCCTTCTCGACGCAGCGCTACCGCGAGTACCCGCTCATCGTGCGCGGCGCTGGCGCGGGTGGAGACGTCACGGCCGCCGGTGTGCTCGCAGACATCTTGCGGCTCGCTCAGAACGTGCGCGGCAGGGCGTGACTCACTTCGCCTTCGTGTCGCCCACCACCACCACCACCTGAAACGGCGTCTTGCCCGGCCACGGCTTCGCGGTGATGGGGCCAAGCACGGGCTCGAGCTTCTTCGCGACCGTCTTCGCCGCTGCCTCTGACTTCGGGCCAAAGAAGATCTCCGACACCGTGCGCGGGTTGGTCGCCTGCGGGCCTCTCACGAAGAGGAAGTTCTCGACCGCGGCGCCCTTCCACCCCTCGATGAGCGTCGACGCGGCGTCGTTCAGCTGCTCGTCCTTCGCGGCGGGCACGAGGTTGACCACGACTTCTCCTTCACCGCTCTCGTCACCCACCAGCAGCGGGTGTCTCGGCGTCTCGACCATCGTCGAGCTGTCACGCTCGATGCGCACGAGCAGCGCCGTCTCGCTCGCGGCCAGCACCACGAAGTCGATGGAGAACGACCAGTGCAGGGTGCCGTCTCCACCCGCGCAGCTGTCTGCGTCGCCCATGCACTTCTGGGTGCCGTTGCCGCTGGCCGTCACGCGGTCGCCCTTGAGCGTGTACTAGCCGTCGGCGGTCGCGACGAAGGGGCCCGTGGCGCTGACGAGGCCCTTGCTCTTGAAGGTGTACGTGTTGTCGCCAGCCTGAAACTCGAGGCCGTTGTCGAGCACGGCCTTGATGGCCTTCGTCGTGGGCGGCCCCAGTTCGTGAATCGGCGCGGCGCTGGTGGTCGCGGCGAACAGCAGGGTGATTGCGATGGCACGCATGGCTGGTGGGTTTAGCGCATCGCCCCCGTGGCAGACGGCTATCGTGCGCGCGTGGCTCGCAAGACGTTGAAGCTGGTGCAGCTCCCCGTTCCGCCTCCAGCGGCCTTCGCGGCGACGGGCAACGTTCCGCTCGCAGCGGGCTGTCTCGGCGTCGCGGCCAACGTGCATGGCTTCTCGAGCCGCGTCGCCGTCGAGGTCGTCGCGCCCTCGCTCACCGACAGTCTTGGAGACACCGAGCTCGCCGACCGCATCGCCGCCGATGAGCCCGACGTGCTGGGGCTCTCGCTCTATCTGTGGAACGTGGAGCGCAGCCTGCACCTCGCGCGCGAAGTGAAGCGCCGCTCGCCGCACACGATGGTGATGGTGGGCGGGCCCGAGGTGAGCGCCGACAACACGTGGCTGCTGGGGCAGAGCGGCTACGACGTCGCGGTCGCGGGCGAAGGTGAAGAGACGCTCGCCGAGCTGCTCGAGTACACGCTCGAGGGGCGCGACGTCGCGGGGCTCGCGGGTGTCTCGGTGCGTACGCCGACGGGACTCACGCCGTTCGGTCCGAAGCGCTCGGCGAAGTTCGCGCTCGCGCAATACCCATCGCCGTACCTCGAGGGTCTGGTGCCGGTGGAGCCGCAGCGCTCGGTCTACGTCGAAGGCGCGCGCGGCTGTCGCTCGAAGTGCACGTTCTGCTTCTACCCGAAGGCCGAGAGTGGGCTGCGGCTGCTCGACCCGTCGCGCGTCGAGGCGCTCGTGTCGGGGCTGCGTGAGCGCGGCGCGAAGGAGCTCTCGTTTCTCGACCCGACCTTCAACCATCGGCCCGACTTCGAGGCCGTGCTCGAGGCGCTCATTCGGGCGAACCCCAAGCGCGAGCTGTCGTTCTTCGCCGAGGTGCGGCCCGAGGGCCTGAGCGCGAAGCACGCGGCGATGCTGGCGCAGGCGGGCTTCACGAAGCTCGAGATTGGCCTGCAGTCGGTCAGCGCGAAGACGCTCAAACGCGTTCAGCGTGGTGGCAACCCGGCCATGGTGGCGGCGGCGGCGAAGCTGATGCGCAGCGAGGGCATCGACCTGCTGCTCGACCTCATCGTCGGCCTGCCCGGCGACACCGCAGACGACGTCGCGCGTGGCGTCGACTACCTCGAGAAGCACCAGCTCGGTGAGTTCGCGCAGGTGTTCGCGTTGTTCGTGTTGCCGGGCACGGCCATGCGCGACACGGCGGTTGCCGATGGCCTCGTCTTCGAGCCCGAGCCGCCGTACCGCATCATTCGCACCGCGACGATGGACGAGCAGGCCATCGCCGACGCGCTCGCGTCTGCCGAAGAGCGCCTGGGCCGACGACTCGACGAGCGGCCACGCCCACACCTCGTCGACGGTGGCGACGCTCGCGATGTCTTCCACCTCGACCTCGACGGGGAGCGTGTCGGCGCCGCGCGGCCCGGCGCGCAGCACGTGGCGCTCTGGCTCGAAGCCGACGACCTCTTCTCGAAGCGCGACGCGGTGCTGGCCGCCATCGGTGCGCGTCAGGCCGTCGACCCGTACGCCACGCTCGACGTGGTGCTGTCGCCGACACAGCCGTTCCCGCTCGACCTGCTCGACCTCGTCGCCGCGAAGCTGGATGCGGGCACGCCCAGCTACGCGACGCGCGCGCTGAAGCACCGCAGTGGTGACGACGTGCACCGGCTCACCGTCTCGTTGAAGGCGACGACGTCGATGCCGCCCGACTGGCTCGAAGCGGTGATGGGGCAGGTGCAGGTGTTTCGCGACCAACCGCCGTCACGTGCGCTCGCCGATGCAGAGGCGTTGGGTGACACGCTCCCTTCGGCGCGCATCGTGGGTGACGTCGACGACGAAACACTCGCGAAGCTCGAAGCGACGGTCGACCCCGAGAGTGTCGTCTTCGCGAACCGTGAGCTCGAGACACGGTGGCAGCGCCGGGTGCTCGGCTACGGCGACGCCGGCTCCTGACGGGCTACGCTGACTGCATGCTCGTGAACATCGGAGGCCCTGCGAAGCGCGAAGACCTCGTCGGCCTGCTGCTCGAGTGTCACGAACGAATTCGTCGCTTCAGCCGCCTCACCGTCGAGGTGGCCACGCGGGTCGACCTCTCGCGGCGCGACCTCGAAGACGCCTGCGAGCGCTGTGAACGGTACTTCGTCGAGGCGTTGCCGAAACACGTCGCCGACGAAGAGCTGAGCCTGCTCCCTCGACTGAAGGGCCTGGGCGTCGACGCAGCGCTCGCGACGATGCACGCCCAACACGAGGCGCATGCGCCGTTGCTCGCAGAGGCGCTCGACGGGCTGCGACAGCTGCGAATGACACCCTCGGCGCAGACGCGTGAACGACTCGCCACCGTCGCCCGTTCACTCGTCGCCGACTTCGACGTGCACCTCGAAGCCGAAGAGCGAGTCCTCTTCCCCCTCATTCCCACCGCGCTGTCGGCCGAGCAGCAGCGCCTCGCGGTCGCCGAGCTTCGGAGCCGGCGCCAGGCTGTGGTGTGAGCCGATGCACCTGCTCGACGAGCTGCGCGCAGAGCACGACCTCATCGACCGAGTGCTCGGTTCGCTTCGCACGTGGGTGCTGACGCCGGGGGTCGCACCTGGCGACGGCGCGCGGTTTCTTCGCTTCTTCCGTCGCTACGCGGGTGACTTTCACCACGCGCGTGAGGAGCAAGTGCTCTTCGCCGCGCTCGCGCGTGAAGCCGAGCTGCCGCTCGACCGTGGGCCCATCGCCGCGCTCACCGCCGAACATCATCACTTCAGCTCGATGCTCGACGAGCTCGAGCCGCTCATGGTGCGCGGCATCGCCGACGAACGAATGACGGCGCTGGCCACCGAGTACTCGCGAGCGCTGTGGCACCACATCGACGCCGAGAACTCGGTGCTGCTGCCCGAGAGCGAAGACCGGCTCCGCACGCATCACGTCAAGGAGCTGCCCTCACGCCCGGCGACGGCCGAAGAGCAGCTGGCCCTCGCCGATGGGCGCGCGCTGGTCGAACGGCACGCGGCGTTCGTCGACGCCGAGGTGCTTCGCGGAGACGGCTGCATCATGTGCCCCTCATACGGCGAAGGGTGTCGCGGCCTCGAGCGCGAGTGGTGGACGGCGTCGGAGTGGGAAGAGCACGGCGACCGTTTCAGCGGTGACTGAGACGCCGGCGCCCACCGAGCACCAACCCACCACCGGCGCTCGAGCACGAACACGCGGCGGTCGGCATCACCCCCGGCGGGCAGAGGAAGGACGTGGGCGTGCCGACACGTGAGACGCAGTCGGAGAGGATGAGGCCCGCATCGACGGCGACGTCGATGCACGCCCGGTCACCCACGCTGCACGGCACGCACTCGGGCGGCGCCCTGCAGACCGTCTTCGGTCCCGGAACGTCGGCGAGCGCGACCCCAGCCACCAGCGCGGCCAGAGCCAGCGGGACTCTCACGGCGTCACCTCGAACGTGTTGCTCTCGACCTGATAGCCGCTGCTCGACTCGGCCCGCAGCGCGTAGCCCGCCTGGGCACGGTCGACCGTCAGCATGTCGAACCGAACGCCGCCGTCGGCGATCGCCCGCGCGCCGCCGTTCATCACCACGCCGCCGGTGCTGCGCACCAGCCGCACCGACACCGTGACGTCGGAGTCCTTCACGAGGTTTCCCTTCGAGTCGGCGGCAGTGACGACGATGGCGGGCGTGATGACCTGCCCCACGCGCGTGGTGCCTGGCTGCGTCGCGAACGTCAGCGCCTGAATCGGCCCGGGCACGAACGTCACCTTCGGCTTCGCGTCGAGCGTCACCTCGCCCGCGGTGACCGTCACCGTCTTCTCTTCGGCCACCGACGAGCGCATCGTCACCACCACGACGCCGTTCTGGTCCGAGCTGCCCGACAGCGACGCGATGTTGCCCGTGCCCGAGATGGCGACCTCGATGGCCTGCTTGCTCACGGGCTTTCCGTCTTTCGACAGCAGCGTCACCGTCGCCTGCACGTCTTCGTTGTCATCGGCGCGCGCGTTCATCTTCGTGATGACGACGGTCGACTTCGCGGCGTCGACGGGCAGCGGAGTCGTCTGGCCGCCACCACACGCGATGACGACGAAGACGAGAGGAGTCAGGGCTCGGCGCATGAGGCGAGTCCTAGCATTGGCGAGCGCTCCCATCGCAGCACTCAGCGCGTTCGCGGTGCATCGATTCTGGTAGCTGCCGCTCACGATGACGACGTGGGCGTTTCGACGACTGCAGGGGACCTGGCTGTTTCACGACCTGCCGCAGGGCGCGCTCGAGCACCTGGCCAGCCACGCGAAAGAGGTGTCGCTGCGCCCGGGTGACGTGCTGCTGAAGGAGGGTGACCGTGGAGACGCGCTCTACGTCGTCATCGAGGGAGCGCTCGCAGTGACGCAGGCGTCGGCGAGTGGCACGGTCGTGCTCGGCGAAGTTCGTCGCGGAGAACACGTCGGTGAGCTCGCGCTTCTCGAGAACGCTCCACGCACGGCGACGGTGACGGCCTCGGTGGCGACGCGGGTGCTCGAGGTGACGAAGCGGGGCTTCGAGGCGTGCGTGCACGAGTTCCCCCAGGCGACGTCGACGTTGACCAGGCTGCTCGAGTACCGGCGCGCGTGGGCCGGTGTTCGTCGCGTGCGGCCGTCGACGCTCGAGGTCGTCGCGATGCTGGCGAAGGTGTTCCCCGAGGTGCCGACGCAGCAGCTCGCCTCGCTCGCCGACGAAGTGGAGTGGGTCACGGTGCCGACTGGCGCGGTGCTCTTCCGCCAGGGCGAAGCGGGCGACGCGCTGTCCTTCGTGGTGCGCGGCGGGCTCGACGTGGTGGCGCAGCGTGACGACGGGCAAGACGTTCGGCTCGGTGAGGTCGGCCCCGGCGAGCCCGTCGGTGAGATGGCGCTGCTCTCGAACGAACCGCGCATGGCGACGGCACGGGCGAACGCCGACTCCGAGCTCATCAAGCTCTCGCGCACCGGCTTCGAGTCACTCGTCTCGACGCACCCGGCGGCGATGGCGCTGTTCGCGCGCACGATGGCGACGCGGTTGTCGAAGGCCGCGCGTGGGCGTGGCGCCATCTCTCAGCTGCGCTCGGCGCGCACGGTCTCGCTCGACGACTGCACCAGCGCGGTGTCGATGGTCGACCCGGTGATGTTGAACCTGAGCATCACGCAGCTGTACCACCGCATCGCCGTCGACCTCACGCTGCTGCTCGGCGCGCAGGACGCGAACTGGTTCTGCTTCGGGTGTCGCGCGTCGAAGACCGCCGGCGCGGCGATTCGGCTCGAAGAAGTTCCCCTGCGCGAGGTGCTGCAGCGCACGGCCGTGTGGCCGCTGCTCACGAAGGGGCTGGCATTCTCGCGTCGCACGTCGCTCGTGCGCGCCTTCGACGACACGCTGCAGACGGTGGGCGACCGCGTCGCGAAGGGCAACCGGTTCATCTTCGAAGAGATTGGGCCTGCGTTCGTGCACTTCGTCTCGACGTTCGCGAAGGCGCACGAGTACGACCGCGCGAAGTTGGAGTCGGCGCTCTCGCAGCTCAAGGCAGGCCCGAGCGAGCGCGGAGGTCAGGACACGCTCAAGGGCGCGCTGACGGCGTACTACGAGGCCGCGTTCGAGCGGTCGGCGAAGCGGCGCAGCGAGCTCATTCTGCTCGGCAGCATGAAGGTGGGCCTGCACGAGCAGACCCGCGTCGACCCGATTCTCGACGAAGCGCTCGACGCGCCGCTCGAGGTGTTCTTCGACCAGCTCGCGGGGCAGTTGCCGAGGCCGGTGCGTGGTGTCGCGATGAAGGCGCGGCCGCTGGTGCAGCGGCAGGTGCGCGCGTTCTTGACTCGGCGGTTGATGCGCATGCGCTTGCCCGACATGACGTTGGACCTCGGCGGTGACGTGCCGCCGTACAGCGACAAGAGCCGCTTTCCTCCCGGCCTCGAGACGCTCGAGCACCCCGAGCTGCGCGCGCTGTACGAGTCGTTCACGGCGGGGGCTCCCAGCGCTGCGCGCGACTGGACGAGCCTGGCCGACCGCATGCGGTACATCTCGACGTTGTTCCGCACGAGGCAGAAGTCGCTGCAGCTGTTCGAGCCGCCGTACCTCGACGAGCAGCAGGCAGACATCGCCGCCCGCCGGGTGCCCGCGGGAATGCTCTGAGTTGTGGGTGTAGTGCAGAATGCACTACATTTCAGGCATGGCTCGGAAGACGGCAGTGCTGCAACCACTCTCGATGCGGCTTCCCCACGATGATGTCGAGTTGATCGATCGCGCCGCGAAGCAGCAGGGCCGCGCTCGAACCGAGTTCGTTCGTGATGCCGCTGTGCGGGCTGCGGAGCAGGTGCTGCTCGACAACACACTCCAGCGCATGAGCCCCGAGGGGTTCTCGTCGTTCGCCCGCGCCGTCGCCGGCCCGGGAAAGGCCGTGAAGCAGTTGGTGAAGGTGCTGCAGCGCCGGGCACCGTGGGAATGACGCTCTCAGCGCCAGAGTTGTTGACCGAGTCGCACGACGTCTCTTCGTTCTCGTGCGGGAAGCATTCGCTGGACGAGTGGCTCAAACGGCGGGCGCTCTCCAATCAGCAGCGCGGATTCACGGTCGTGATGGTGGTGCACGAGCGAGGGCGCGTCGTTGGCTACTACGGGCTCGCGCCGACCGCGGTGCTTCCGACTGCGTTTCCACGCTCGGTGCGCACGGGGCAGCCTCCGAATCCGATTCCCTGTCTGTTGCTCGGGCAGCTGGCCACCGACGTGTCGTACGCAGGTCGAGGCATCGGCCTGGGTCTGCTGAAGCATGCGCTCGCCCGCTGCGTCGAAGGCGCGCGGCTCGTCGGTGGCAGAGCGCTGCTCGTGCGCGCGGTCGACGTGGGCGCTCGCGACTTCTGGCTCGAGCACGGGTTCCTGCAGACGATGGACGACCCGCTGATGCTCTTTCGGTCGATGGCCGATGTCGCGGCCTCTCTGGAGCGCGCGAGGCGTTGAACAGCTCTCAGCCCTTCAAGCCCATCGCTTTGGCCTCACGCAGCACCTGCTTCACATCGCCCTCGGGGTTCAGGCTCGAGATCAGCTGCGCGTCGAGTGGCGCGCCCTCGAGCACCCGCTTCACCGACGCGAGCGGCAGCTTCCGGTCGTACATGCACTTCGCGAAGGCGACGGAGCGCCTCGCATCGCCCGTCAACTGCGCGAGCAGTTCGCGCGACCCATCGGGGTCTGCACCCTTCGGAAAGCGTTGCTGACCTCGCTGCCATTTCGATTTCGGTCGCCCTTCGTGCCACAGCACGAACGTCACCTCGTCTGGCTCGACGTTCGTCACGTCGCGATGCCGGAGCAGCGAAGGCGGCATGCCTTCGACGAGCCCGGGCCACTGGGTGGGCGCGTCGTGCAGAAACGGGTTCATCGGCGAGTCGTGGTGAAAGCCGCGAAGCACCGCCGCGCCGTTCGGCAGGAACAGCCCGTAGACGACGTTGCCGTCATTCTCGCGCAGCGTCGCGAACGACCCCTCGTTACGCCGCGCAGGCTCGAACGAGAACACGCGCGCGTCCTCGTCGGGCTCCATGATGGCGTCGAGCACCGCGAGCCCGCGCCAGTGCTGCTCGAGCTGTTTCGGTGGTGGCAGCGCTGCGAGGTTTCGTGTCGACGGCCGGTCGGACATCTGGCGACGGTGGGGCATCACCGCGGTGCACGCAAGGCTCGCGCGAAGCCGCGCTTCATGCACAGGCTCCGACATGGCCATGGCGCGAGGTGCTCCCAGCGGGTCGAGGCCGAGTCGCCCGGCGACGGTATGGCTGCTGGCCTCGTTGCCGGTGTTGCCGCTGCTGCTCGTCTTCGTGGCGTACGGCCTGCCCCCCAGCGCGACCGGCGCCGTGATGCCGCTGGCCGGTGAGTGGCGCGGGCACGTCGCCACCGAGGGCTTCGACCCGTTCGCCGAAGACTCCACCTGGAGTCCGCTGCGCCTTCCCGGTGGCTTCACACCGCAGGGCCTGCCCGGCGGGCACGTCTTCGTGCGCCGCACCTTCGCTCCGTTGCCCGACCTGGTCGGTCACGACGCGGCCTTCGTCATCGGGAGCGTGCGTGGCGCGACGGTTCGGCTCTTCTTCAATGGCCAGCCCATCGGCCTCAAAGGCGAGCCCTCGAAGAAGTTCCTCGGCCTCGAGGCCGGCGCCGAGACCTTCTTCATCCCCGCGCGGCTCGTCGACCCCGGCCAGAACGTGCTCACGCTCGAGGTGCAGGGCGTCTCGTCGGGCCGCGACGGCATCACCGACCCTCGCCTGCTCTTCGGCCGCCATGACGTGCTCGGCCCGTGGAGCTTCCACGAACAGCAGCTGCGGTCGGTGCTCGAGCACGGTTCGCTGCTCGTCATCGGTTTCCTCGGCGTGCTGCTGGTGGCGTTGTGGGTGCTGCAGGCCGAGCGCGCGAACCGCGACCTCTCCCGCAGCTCGCTCGTGTTGCTCGGCGCGGCCGTGGGTTACCTGCTCGGCAAGAGCGGCTTCGTGGTGTCGGCGCTCGGTGGCCGCGTGCAGGTGCTCTGCATCGTCACCTCGGTGCACCTGCTCGGCCTCGGCATCGTCGAGTTCATCGAGGCGTACTACCTCTCGCGCGTCACCTGGTTCCGCCACGCCAACCGCGCCGTGTCGGCCCTCGCGGTCGTGCTGAGCCTCGCCGGCCTGCACGTCGTCTACCGCGTGTACATCAACTGGCTCTTCGTGCTGGTGCTCTACAGCCTGAGCCTCGCGATTCGCGACGTGGTGAAGGGCAAGACGCTGTTCGGCCCGCTCGTGGTGGTGGCGACCTTCATCGTCGCGGGCTCCGGCATCAGCGACCTGCTCGGCGACCTCGACCTGCTCTACGCGCCGCGGCTCTTCACCTTCGCCATCGCCAACCTTGCCGCCATGTCGGGGGCCGTGGTGGTCGGCGAGTTCGTCGAGCTCGCGCGAGAGAACACGAGGCTGTCGCGCTCGCTGCGGCAGCGCGCCGAGGAGCTGTCGGCGGCGCTCGTGAAGGCCGAGGAGGGCTCCCGCATCAAGAGCGAGTTCCTCGCGAACACTTCGCACGAGCTGCGCACGCCGCTCAACGCCATCATCAACATTCCACAGGGGCTGCTCGAGCAGATTCACGAGGTGCGCCGCGCCCGCTGCAGCGCGTGCGGAGCGCTCTTCGAGCTCGAGCCCGGTGAGTCCATCGAGCTGGTCGCGTGCGCGTCGTGCCAGCAGCAGAAGCTCGTGCTCGAGCAGACGCTCACCATGGCGCTGGGGCCCGAAGAGACGGCGCGGCTGCTCAAGAGCATCGTGCGCAGCGGCACACATCTGCTCGCGGTGGTGAACGACATTCTCGACTACTCGAAGCTCGAGGCGGGCCGCGTGGTGCTGCACCGCGAGAAGGTCTCCATCTCGACCCTGCTCGACGACTTGAAGCTCGCCATGGAGCCCGTCGCCACCCGCGCCGGCGTCGCGCTCGACGTGAAGGGCGTTGAGGCGGCACTCGACGCCGACCGCGTGAAGCTCAGCCAGGTGCTCATCAACCTCGTCGGCAATGCCATCAAGTTCTCCGACGGCAAGGGCACCGTCACCGTGCGCGCCTCGGTGCAGCAGGAGCGCGTCACGCTCTCGGTTCGCGACGACGGCATCGGCATCGCGCCAGAGCACCAGGCCCTCATCTTCGAGGGCTTCCGCCAGGTCGAAGGCAGCAACACGCGGCGCTTCGGTGGGAGCGGGCTGGGGCTCGCCATCTCGAAGCGGCTGGTGACGATGCATGGCGGCACGCTGCGCGTCGAGAGCGCCCTCGGCCAGGGCAGCACCTTCGTCGTCGACCTGCCGCTCGTCGCGCCCACCGTGGAGCAGCCCGACGCTTCCGACGCGCAGGTCGTCGTGGTGGTGGACGACGAGAGCATCGCCGTCGACACGACGTCGGTGGCGCTGCGGCCGCTCGGCTGTCGCATCGTCGCGGTGCATGACCCGCGGCTCGCGCTCGAGCGGCTGCGCGCGTCGCGGCCGGCGCTGCTCATTCTCGACGTGATGATGCCGCGCGTGAGCGGCCTCGAGCTGCTGCGCGAGCTGAAGAAAGACCCGCAGCTCTCGACGATTCCCGTGCTCGTCTCGAGCGCGTACCCCGACAACCGCCTCGCCGCCGAAGCCCTCGGCGCCACCTTCATCGCCAAACCCTGGCAGCCCGGAGAGCTGTTGCGCGTCGCCAGCAGCCTGCTCGCGCGTGGCCCGACCCCGAGGAGCACCTCATGAAACGCATCGACGAAGGCGCACCGGCCGAGCAACCAGAGCCCACGAACCTCGTGCTGTACGTCGAAGACGAGCCCTCGAACTGGGAGGTGACCGAGCTGCGGCTGCGCAAGAAGTTCAAGCTGCTCTGGGCGCGCACCGACGAAGAGGCCTGCGCGCTGGTGCGTCGACACGGCCCGCAGCTCTACGCAGTGTTGATGGACGTGCAGCTGCAGGGGAGCGCGCTCGATGGCATGGCGCTCACCCAGCTGTTCCGCGGCAAAGCGACCGGTGCGCTGCCCGCCTTCGCGTTGGGCCTGACGCCGCTCGAATGCCCCATCTTCTTCGTCACCGCGTACGGCAACCTGCACTCGCCGCAGCAGATGGAGGCCGTGGGTGGAGACGCGCACGTGCCCAAGCCCGTCGACTTCGTCAGCCTCACGTTGCTGCTCGCCCGCCACAACATGAAGCGCGCGATGGCCACGCTGAAGGGCTGAGCGGCACCTGCGCGCGACACCCACACCCATGGGAAACGTGGTGCTCGGTTCTTCGCGCCGCTCGCCGCAGGGAATACTGTCGGCGCTTCCATGACGTCGGGTGGTCAGAAGAGCTGGGCGGCCGGGCTCCAGGTTGGCCGCTACGTGCTCCAGCGCGTCATCGCTCGCGGCGGCATGGCCGAACTCTGGCTCGCGCAGCAGCCGGGGCCGCGTGACTTCGCGCGTGAGGTCGTCATCAAACGAATCCTCACCGAGGGGCCGATGACCTCGGAGTTCGAGCAGCTCTTCTTCGACGAAGCGAAGGTGGCCTCACAGCTCAACCACCCCAACATCGTGCAGGTCTTCGAGTTCGACGAGTTCGAGGGCACGCCGTACCTGGTGATGGAGTCGCTCACCGGCGACACGCTCGGCGCGCTCATGCGCAAGGTGGCGCTGCGGGGTGAAGCGCTGCCGCCGAAGCTGGCTGTCGGCATCGTGCTGCGGTGCGCGCAGGGGCTGGGCTCGGCGCATCGCAAGCTGGGCTCCGACGGGAAGCCGCTGCTGGTGGTGCACCGCGACGTCTCGCCGCAGAACGTCTTCGTCACCCGCGAAGGCCTCGTGAAGGTGCTCGACTTCGGCATCGCGCGCGCCGTGGGTCGGGTGACGACGACCGCCGTGGGCCTGGTGCGCGGCAAGCCGCACTACATGGCGCCCGAGCAGGCCTCCGGCCACGCGGTCGCGGCCTCTGACGTGTTCTCGCTGGGGGTGGTGCTGTTCGAGTTGCTGACGGGGCGCAGGCTCTACGGCGACGCCGATCAGCTCGACGTGTTTCGCCAGCTGGTGCTCGGAGACACGCCCACGCCAGGCCCGATGGACCTGAACCGCGCGGTGCCTGCCGACCTCGACGCGCTCGTCCGCAAGATGATGGACCGGCGGCTCGAGCACCGCTTCTTCGATGGCGTCGTCTGTGCCGAGGCGCTCGAGGAGTGGCAGCGCCGCAACCAGGTCAGCGTGTCTGACCACGCGCTCTCGCAGTGGGTGCAGTCGCTCGACGGCGAGGGAGCCGTGACGGTACCGATACCCGCGGTGACGGCGGCGCTGCTGGCCGAGGCCTCGCATCGCGACCGCGGGCCGGGCGCAGTCGCCGGGGTGCGCGCCGTACCGCCGCTCGACACCACCGCGAAGGGCACCGACCCGGCAGCCCCCGCAGCACCACGCTCGGCAGCGCCGCGACCGGCTGCACCCTCGAGGGGCGCGTCGTCTGCGGCCACCGTCATCGAAGCGGCCGTCTCGCCAGAGCTCGTCGAAGCGGCGCGCCGCGGCCCGGGCTCCGACGCCGCTGGACGCGCGGCGGCCTCGTCACGGCGAAGCCCCGGCTCCGATGCTGCTGCGGGCGCCGCTCCCGTCGAATCGTCCCGTGGCGCGCTCGCCTCACAAGGCGCCGGCCGGGCGGCAGACCCGTCGCGGCGAAGTCCTGGCTCTGATGCCGCCGCCGGCGCCGCGCCCGTCGAACCGTCTCGAGGGGCGCTCGCGTCTCAGAGCGCAGCGCGGGCGGCAGAGGCCGCTGCGCCGGTCGAGGCGTCGCGCTCCTCACGACAAGGGGTGGCCTCCCGAGGTGCAGCGCCCGCCGCCGCGCCCGTTCCGTCGTCGACCGCCACCGTCGTCGAGCCCTCGCGCCCGAGCGCTGCGGCCGAGACGAAGGTCGAGCAGCCGGTCTCGTCGACCGTCGTGCTCTCCACGCCCGCCGCTGCCCGCGTCTCGGCGCCCCCGGTGTCGTCGACGCTCGTGCTCGCCGAGCCCGCACCGCCGCCGCGCCCAGCTGCGCCTCCGGCTCCACGTGCCCCTGCGCCCGCTCGGGCGTCATCGCGGGGCCTGGCGCTGGGGCTGCTCGCGGCCGGCGCCGTGACGAGCCTCGTGCTGCTCGCCTTCGGGCTCGGCCGCCACGCCGAAACGGCGACCACCGTCGACTCGTCGCCGACGCCGCCCACGCCGACACCACCGCCCGTCGCCGCGCTCGCGAAGGAGCCGGCGCCACCGCCTCCCGCGCCTGCCTCCATCGAGCTCAAGCTCTCGACGAAGCCCACCGACGTGCAGGTCGAGGTCGACGGCCTGCTGGTTGGCCACACGCCGCTCGCGCTCAAGGGCCGTGATGGCGACATCGTGGTGGTGACGCTCAGTGCGCCCGGCTACGTGAAGATGGAGCGCAAGATTCTGCTCTCGCGTCAGCTCTCGGAGTTGAAGCTCGAGCTCGAAAAGGCGCGGGTGGCCAAGCCGCGGCCCGACACGCAAGACATCAAAGACCCGTACCCCAGCGACCTGGGCGACGACCCCTACTGAGATTCCTTGAAATCCAAAGACACGCTCGACAACCAGCACGCTGGTCATGATGAAGACCAGATGCACCGACTCCTTCGCGGCCTCATCAACTTCAAGACCGAGCTGGCCCCCACGATGCGGCCGCTCTTCAAAGACCTCAGCCACGGGCAGGAGCCCGAGCTGCTGCTCATCAGCTGCAGCGACAGCCGCGTGGTGCCGCACCTGTTGACGAGCGAAGAGCCCGGTGACGTCTTCGTCGTGCGCTCGGTGGGCAACATCGTCGCGCCGGCAGGGCAGAGCGGCTTCTCGGTCGGTGACGTGAGTGAGGCCTCGGCCATCGAGTACGGCGTCGAGGTGCTGGGCATTCGCGATATCGCCGTGTGCGGCCACTCGAACTGTGGCGCCATGAAGGCCGTGCTCGACGGGCGCGAGAAGCTGGCGACGCTCGCTCCCAACCTCGTCGCGTGGCTCGAGCACGGCGAAGCGGCGCGCACCCGCCTCAAGCTGTCTGACTTCATCGACCCGAAGCTTCCCGAGGTCGACCGGCTCTCGCAGGCCAACGTGCTGCAGCAGCTCGACCACGTCGCCAGCTACGCGCCCATCGCGAAGCGCAAGGGCGAGATTCGGCTGCACGCGCTCTGGTTCGACATCGCAAAGACGATGGTGTCGCTCTACGAGGCCGACCGCGGTCGTTTCGTCGCCCTCGACGAGCAGGAGATTGGGCGGCTGCTCAGCGCCCGGTGACGAGGTCTTCCTGCAGCACTGGCGTGAACGAGAGGTGCTGACCCGCTGCACGCTCGACCGTTGCCCGGTGCGCCGGAGCGATGGCGAGCCGTTCGCCACACCAGAAGGCCGGTGCGGGCGAGATCGGTGGCTTCACGACGCACAGGGGGCCGAGCGCTGGCGGAAGGCCCGCGTCGGCCGCTGCGACCTGGCGAACCGTCTCGAGCGCAGGGCCGATGAAGTTGAAGGCCTCGAGCCGCCACAGGCGAGGCTGTTGCGACTCCAGCGTCAGCGCGAACCGTTGAAGCTGCACGCCGACCGCCTCGAGGGCATCGAGCAGTGGGGAGCCCGCGAGCGGCACCGGCTCGTACGCAATCATCGGCAGCAGGTGTGCTGCGTCGTCGTTCTCGAGTTCGGCCGTGAACGGAGCCTGCGGCGCGGGCGTGAGCGTGGCGCGCGTCGAAAAGCTCGGGCGAAACAGCTGCCCGGGCACACGAGGGACCTGCACCGAGACCCAGACGAAGTCGAAGGCGTCGCGGAGCCGCCCCGTGTCGTCGAGCCAGGGACGCGGGCGGTCGAGCAGAAAGGCAGCAGGGGTCATGTCGAGGTCTCCAGTCGCATGGCTCCGAGCCATGGTGCGAGGGCTGTTCGACGCACGATGAAGAAGAACGTGCCGAAGCTGACGACGAACGCACCGGCCACCACGACGAGGTAGCCGACCCACGCGGGCCAGGGCTGCTTCGCCACCAGCACCTGCCCACCCTGCACCAGCGGGTGATGCACCAGGTACACCCAGTACGCCGACTGCACGAGCACGCCGGGAGCCTTCGAGCCCGGCCGCAGCGCAGGCCCGATGACGCCCAGCACCATCAACCACGCCGCCACCGCCGCGAGCACCTGGCCCTGCCCCTGCCACTGCAGCGGGCGCGAGAAGACGAAGAGACACAGCGCGAGCGAGGCCAGCGACATCCACCACCCGCGGCGCTGCAGCACGGCCGTCGCGTGATGCGATTGATGGAGCAGCCACCCGAACGCGAAGAACGGCGCGAAGAAGCCCACGCTGT
>JAEUJR010000543.1 GCA_016793585.1 Archangium sp. | reverse complement strand
ACGCCACGTTCCTCTTCGTCTCGTTGAACATCGCGCACGCCGCCGCCGCCATCTTCGTGGGGCCGCGGGAGTTCCTCGCGATGATCACCGAGGGCCCGTCGCTGCACCCCACGGCGTTCTTCCTCGTCATGGGGTTCACCGCGATTCTGATGTTCAACTTCACCTGGTTCCGCGAGCAGTTCTGCGTGGTGCTCTGCCCGTACGGCCGCCTGCAGTCGGTGCTGCACGACAAGGAGTCGGTCACCGTCTCGTACTTCGAGAAGCGCGGTGAGCCGCGCGGCAAGGTGGCGAAGGGCGCTGCCGCGACGCCGCGTGGTGACTGCGTCGACTGCAACCGCTGTGTCGCCGTGTGCCCGACCGGCATCGACATTCGCAACGGCTTGCAGATGGAGTGTCTGGCCTGCCTTCAGTGCGTCGATGCGTGCAACGACGTGATGTCGAAGGTGAAGCGCCCGCCCGAGCTCATCGGTTTTGCCTCGCACCAGCAGCTGATTGGCCAGCCCCGCAAGGTCGTTCGGCCGCGCCTGCTCGTCTACGTCGCGCTGATGGTGCTCTCGCTCGGCACCCTCGGCGTCAGCCTGGTCACTCGTACGCCGTTCGAGTCGAACGTGATTCGCACGAAGGGCTCGAACCCGTTCATCGTCGACGGCGACGTGGTGCGAAACCCGTTCGAGGTTCACCTGGTGAACAAGAACCCCGAGCGCTCGAAGTTCCACCTGCACCTCACGGCCCCGGTGCCGGCCGACGTGGTGATCGGGACACCCGAGTTCGAGCTGGCTTCGCTCACCGATCAGCGGGTGCCGGTGATGGTGACGATCAAGAAGGACCAGATCAAGGGCGCGCTCGAGCTGACGCTGGAGATCACGGACGACTACTCTGGCGTGGTGAAGCGGCAGCCGATTCGGTTCCTCTCTCCGATGGGCGTGGGCCGGTAGAGCGACGCGCGAAGCCTGGAGTCGGGTGACGGTCGTGAGCGCTGAAGCCTACGAAGACTTCATTCCGGTGCCGCGGGCCGCGCGGCTGAAGCTGCCACTCGCGATCGATCGGCCCGAGGGCTTCGTGGTGTCGGCGCCCGAGTCCTGGCCGCACGTGCAGGGGCGGCTCGAGTTCTACGACCGGAGACTCTGGTTCATCCCTCCTTGTGGAGATGAGCAGCAGGACGTTGCGGTGAGCGTCGTCTCCGCGCTGCACGGCTGGGCGCGAAAGTCCGGCGCCTACGTCGTGGGTGGCAACGAGGCCGGCATTCTCATCGACGGCGAGGCTCGGGGGGCCGACGCGGCCGTGAGGCTCCGTACCTCCTTGCCGCCTCGTACTGGCCGCTTTCGAACGTGCCCTGGCCGTCGAAGTTGCGGCCTTGATGAAGACGAGGCAGACCTTCGGCGGAAGGCGCAGTGGTACTTCGCCAACGGGGTGAAGTTGCTCCCTCGGACTCGTGAAGTCGTCGTGCTGACGAAGGGCGGCCGAACGCGTCGCGTGAAGAACGGTGACGCCATTCCTCCGACGCCGCTCTTGCCGGGCCTGTCGATGCGCGCGCGCGACTGCTTCGATCAGCTCTGACCGCCGGAAAAAGCGAAGGCGCCGGAGCTTTCGAAGAGCGCCGACGCCTTTCGACTTCAAGCTGCTGAACCTCAGAAGCGGGCTTGCATCACGGCGTTGAAGCCCAGCTGATTCGGCTGCTCGAACGTCGGCTGCGAGATGCTCGCCGTCGAGTCGCGGAAGGTCACGCGGTTGTCGTCACGCGTGTAGAAGACCTCGCCGATGATCGCGAAGTACTCCGAGAGATCGAGGCGGTAGGTGCCCTTCACCGAGATGATCGGCAGCACCGCGATCGCGTTCCCCGCGCCGTCGGTGGCCGGCAGAATGTTGAACAGGTTCACGTCGCGAACGACGACCACGCGCGGGCCCGTCAGCCCCGGGGGCGGCGCGTTGCCACCGAAGTCGAAGCGCGGCGCCGACAGCGACGCCGGCATCTGCACACCGCCCACGATGCCGAAGGTCGAGTGCAGCTTGGGGAAGTACCGATCGACGCCCACCGCCAGCCACGTCTCGGGGCGCACCGTGCTGCCCTTCGAGAAGTCGAAGAACGGCGGGAAGCCCGGCACGTCGAACTGAATGAACGACAGCGTACGCACGAGGCCGAGCAGGGTGATGCGCCAGAAGTCGATCTTCGCGCGCGTGTTCAGCGCCAGCGCGCCGGCGTACTGGGGTTTGGTCGACGCGAACTTGTCGGGGTCGATGAGCGTCTGCGCGAGCACCGAGCCCTCGAGCTCGGCGGTGATCGAGAAGCCACCCGGGTACGTCTCGGGGCGGAAGAAGCGCGCCAGCACATCGGGGTCGTTCTTGTAGAGCCGAATGTCGATCGACTGCTGAATCTCGGCGCCCTGCTGGAACGAGAGGCGGGCCGAGCCACCGACGGCGTTGATCGGCGCCCGCACGCCCTGCAGCGCGAGCGACGGCGCGATGCCGCGGTTGAAGTAGCCACCGTTCACCTCGAAGCGAAGGCCGCGAGTGTCGGTCTTCCACAGATCGATGCCGGCGCCGCCGAGGTAGCCGTACACGCGCTCCTGCACGTTGAGCAGGTTGTTGAGCAGCAGGCCCGTCTTGAGGCCGACGAAGGCATAGCCCCAGTCCTTCGTCACCTGCAGCTTGCCGCCAGGGGCCGCGCTGGGCCGGCCCGTCGACGAGAGACCCGAGCCCTGCTGGTACGTGAAGGCCGAGTCTCCGCCCCACGTCACCCGCCAGTTGTAGCCGAGGCGGAAGCGGTCGGACGAGACGGGGAAGCCGGTGAGCGAGATGTCTTCCTTCGAGCCCCAGCCCATCGGCTTGAAGTTCAGCTTGATGTAGCTGGAGTTGTCGAAGAGCGTGATCTGCCCGTTGGGCTGCGTCAGCAGCAGCACCGACAGCGCAGCCTCGCCC
>JAEUJR010000509.1 GCA_016793585.1 Archangium sp. | reverse complement strand
GGCGAGGTAGCTGAGCGCGATGAGCTCGCCCGGGTGCTTCTTGAGCACGTCCTTCAAGCTGGCGAGGCCGTCTTCGTTCGACTGAAAGCGCGTCACCATCCAGAAGCGGGCGAGGGTGTAGGGCTCGACCATGTCGTCGGTGGCGGTGAGGCCGGCGAGCGCCTTCGTGGCACCGGCTGCGTCGCCGGTGATGGCCCGAGACAGCGCGAGCACCGCGCCCGCGAACTTCAGCGACGGGTCGTTGGTGAGCGCCTTCTCACAGAGCGCCGATGCGCCATCGAGCTCTTCGCCGTTGAGCACCGCGGGGTTGTCGATGCCGAGCGGCTGGCGAATGACGATCGCGTAGCACTGCGACAACAGCCGCAGCGCCTCGGGCGACTTCGACTCGGGCTGCGCCGACGGCTTCTTCGGCAGGCTCGCCTTCTCGGTCGCCAGCACCGCCTTCGCGACGGCCTCGCTGCCCTGCGTGAGGGCCTCGGGCCAGGTGATGGGCAGCTTCGCGGTGAACGGCGTCGTCTTCTTCGCGTCGACGATCGCGCCCGTCAGCGTCATGCCCTTCGCGTCGTTGGTGAGCGCGAGGGTGACGACACGATCGGCCCCGAGGAAGGTGCGCGCCGCCGCTGCGTTCTTCGCGTCAGACAGTTCGTTCGCCAAAAGCCCTTCGGCGTCGGCCATCGAGAGCACCTGCTTGATGTGCAGCTCCGAGAACCTGCCTGACTGCTCGATCAGCTCTGACGCCCGCGCCTCGAGCATCATGCCGAAGCCACGCAGATCGTCGTCAGCGGCGGCCGGAGGCAACAGCGCCACGACGGGCTTCGCAGGAGCGGCCAGGGCCACGGTGGAGCACAGCGCAGTGATCAGGGCGGTTCGCATGGTCGCGCACTCTACCGGCTGCACGGAGGATGTGTGCGGTCTGCGCGCAGCGCGCCTGTGGTACTGAACGGCCATGACCATCGCGTACACGGTGACGGCCGACTTCGACTCCCTCGAGGTGGCGAGCGAGTGGGTGCGGTGGCTGCAGGACGGCCACCTCGCCGAGGTGCTGCAGGGCGGCGCGACTCACGCGGCCATCGTTCGGGTCGAGCCCACCGAGGCGAACCCGCTGCGCTTCGAAGCGCGGTACCGCTTCCCGTCGATGCAGGTCTTCCAGCGCTACGAGAAGGAGTTCGCGCCGAAGCTTCGCGCCGACGGCCTCGCCAGGTTCCCCGTGTCGCGTGGCGCTCGCATGAGCCGCGCCCTCGGTGAGGTGCTGACGGAGCTGAAGGCGCCATGAGATGGGTCGTCGTCGCCGGGCTGCTGATCGCGGCGGTCGCGTTCGCAGTGCCGAAGAAGAAGCCGGCGGCGAAGAAGGTGGCGCCGAAGATCTCGTACGTGTCGCTCGCCGCGGTCGTCGACGCCACCAACACGCCGAACGCGAAGGAGTCGGCCCGCGCGGCCCTCGAACGTTCGCTCGCCGCGTGGGGCCCGCTCGAACTCGCGCCAGCTGACGAGACCGAGGCCGCCGCGGCGAAGACGATCGCTTCGAAGAAGGCCGTCGGGCTCGAGCTGGCGCTGAGGTTGAAAGGGCAGGGCGACAGGCTCGACGCCTCGCTCATCCGGTCGAGCTACCCGGGGCGCGCGCTCGAAGGCGAGTATCGCGCAGGCGCCTCCGGTGCTCCCGTGCTCGACCTCATCGGCCCCGTCGTCGAGCAGCTCGTGGCCGAGCTGGCGAAAGACCAGCTCTGGCAGCGGGCGCCCTGAGTCACGCCGCCTGTGAAAGGGTGGCGCTCGCGCCGAGGGGAATTCTGAGCCTGAACGTCGTTCCCCGGCCGGGCTCGGACTCGAGGTCGACGTCGCCTCCAAGCGTACGAACCGTCTCGACGACCGCCGACAGGCCCACGCCTCGGCCGCTCGTCTCGGTCGCCGCGTCTTTCGTCGAGAAGCCGTCCGAGAACAGCGCCTCGATCAGCTGATCTCGGCGCGGGTCGATGAGGTTCGCTTTGGCGGCCACCCGGTGCCAGTCGATGCCGCGGCCGTCGTCCTTGAACTCGAGCACGAGCTGACCGTTCGTCTCTCGCGCCGAGAACGTGAGGCGGGCGTGACCGGGCTTCTGCCGCTGCTCCCGCTCCTCGAAGGGTTCGATGCCGTGGTCGAGCGCGTTGCGAACGAGGTGGACCAGCACGGGCCAGAGGCGCGAGGCCGAGCCGGGCTCGATGCGCACGTCGCCGCCATCGACCTCGAACCGCACGTGGCCCCGGCCGATGCGCTCGGCGAGCACCTGGCCGCGCTGGGCGAGCAGCTCGAGCCTCGGCCCGACCGGCTCCAACAACCAGCGCCTCAGGTCGTCGGCCACGCGCGCGGCGCTGCCACCCTGCTCGAGCCGCTGTGCGAGCGTCTGCAGCTCGTGCCGGCTCACCGTCACGCGGCCCGAGTCGTCACCGAGGAAGGGCTTCACGCGGTCGAGAAACGCCTTCCACGCGGCGCGCACGCGGGCCTGCAGATCGTCGGGGCGCTCGCCGGCCTCGAGCTCGTCTTCGAGTTGGTGGCACACCGCGGCGACCGTCTCGACGCCGAAGAGCGCCGCGGTGCCCTTGATGGTGTGCAGCCCGCGCTGCAGGGTGACCAGCGACGGCGTCGAGAGCTCCTCGACGAGCCGGTTCGTCTCTTCGAGGAAGTCGGTGAAGCTGGGGCGGTCGGCGATGATGCGCGTCACCGCGGCCACGACCTCTCGTTCGGCGGTCTGACGCGCTTCGGCCTCGACCACGCGGGTGATGTCGGTGACGCCGACGAGCGCGCCGTTCACCGCTTCGCCATCGAGCATCGGCGTGAACGAGAGCTGCAGCATGCGGGAGCCGACCACCAGCCGCGAGGGCAGCTGCCCGAGCGTCACCTCGAGCGGCATGAAGCCGTCGAGCACCTGGCTCCAGCCCATCTCGAAGCGGGTGGGGAAGTCGGGGTTCGACCGCCCCACGTGCTGCTGAAACGTCTCGCCGGGTGCGGGCGCGCCGAACCACTCGTCGAAGCGCGCCGATCGCTCCTTCGCCATGCGGCCATCACGATCGATGGTGACGAAGCCCTGATCGACGGTGTCGAAGACGAGCCGCATCTCGGCGGTGCGCTGGCGCAGCTCGGCCGTGCGCTCGTCGACCAGCTTCGACAGGTTCTTCCGGTGATCTTCCAGCTCGGCGTCTCGGCCTGCGATCGACGCGAGCATGTCGTTGAACGAGTGCGTCAAGACGCCGATCTCGTCGGTGCTCGTCGAGGTGGCGCGCAACGAGTAGTCCTTCGTCGCCTGCACCTTCGTCGCCGTGGCCGCCAGCTCGCTCACCGGGCCGGTGATCACCCGATGCAGCCTCAGCGACGCGAGCCCCGCCAGCAGCGTGCACGCGGCGAAGATGATCACGGCGATGAAGAGGAACCGGCGGGTGCGCTCGTCGAGATCGCGCGTCGAGACCGCGAACCGAATGGTGCCCACCGAGGCGCCGTCTGAGGTGATCGGTCGCTCGAGCACGAGCATGTTGCCCACGAGCCCGGTCGGCCCGCTGGTGCCCAGCGTCGAGGCGAGTTGGTCGTTCTGCGTGCGCTCCCAGCTCGACAGCCGAGCCCCATCGTGGCCGTAGACGGCCGCGGCCACCGCGGTCTCTTCGGCCGCCAGCTTCTCGAGCACGTAGCGCGCCGCCTGAGGGTCTCCGAAGGCCACCGCCCCGGCGAGGCTGCCGCCCGTCGCGTCGGTGAGCACCGACATGGTGCGCTCCTTCGTCTGCAGACTCGAGCTGCGGTCGTAGACGACGAACGCGGCGCACGCGATGCCCAGCACCATCGCGCAGGCCGCCACCAGCATGGCCATGAGCTTCGTTCGCAGGCTGATTCGAACCTTCATGATCGACTCCGACGCTCAGTTGAGCGGTATGACGTTCACGCCCGTGAGCTGCGCGTTCCACGCTTCACTCTGAAGGATGACGCCGATCGCGCCAGGCACCTTCGCGACCTCGGCGGCGACCTGCTCCGGAGTCGCCAGCACCGTTGGCGCGATGCCCTGACCGGCGAGCTGCTTCGCCGTCCAATGCTCGTTGAAGCGCGAGGCAGGCATCTCGATGACCTTGTCGAACAGCACCTGCGCCGCGGGTGAATTGGGCGGCCGCACGAAGACCTTCACTGGCACCACCCCGTGCCAGAACGACACGTTGCCCAGCATCAGGTTCTTCAGCTGTTCGGTCGTCATTCGCCGCGTCGGGTTGCGAGCGTGCAGCACGACCACCAGTTGGTTCCCATCGGCCTGCTGCGAGTTCGCCCGCACTGGCACCACCAGCGCCAGGGCCGTCGCGACCAGCAGCACCTTCGACCAGACCGCGCGCTTCATGGCGTCACCTCCCACAAGTACGAGAACGAGGCGCGCAGCTCGTGCTCGAGCGCGACCTGCTGGCTCACGAGGTAGACGTGGTTGCTGTAGTCGACCTTGAGGGCCACCTGGGGCACGGGCCTGAAGACCCCACCGGCCGTGAACTTGAGGAACGAGCCGCCGTCGCCGCGCCCTGCCTCGTTGTCGCCGCCGAACGTCTTGGCGCGAATCGCTTCGGGGTTCTGGTACCAGTCGAACTGCAGGTACGGCGTCAACGTCGCCGTGTCGCCCAGCGCGAGCTGGTAGCCGGCGCGCGCGTAGGCCGTCTGCACCGCGTAACGAACGTTGGGGTCGGTGGTGCCCTTCGCCGGGTCACCGTCGACGAAGTACCGCTGCTGCTGCCACGGGGCGAGCCTGGCGCCTTCGAGCTGCGCGACTGCCGAGGGATCTCGCTGGGCGTTGTGACCGGCGTACCAGTACTCCGCCTGGAGCAGCAGGCGCTGCCAGCTCAGCTGCGCGAAGAGCCCCGCGACGAAGTACTGATCCTGCTTCATCCACGTGGCGACGCCTCCCGACGGAGCCCCGTCACCCACCGACTGCGCGCTCTGGCTCGGCCCGCCCGACCAGTAGAACGAGGTGCCGATCAGCAGCAGGCCCGAGTAGTCGAGGCGCAGATCGGCGCCGATGGGGAACGCCTTGTCGATGCGCTCGTCGTTGCCGACGCTCACCGCGTACGACAGGGTGCTCCTGGGCAGGGCGAAGCTGCCGTGCACCATCGCGTTGGTGGTGCGCGTCAGCATCAGGTGGTCGGCGTCGAAGAGCTCGGGCGGCTCGATGCCGATGAACGTCGGCACCGCGTCGAGCACCTCGTTGTACAGACCGAAGCGGCGGTAGGTCTTGCCCGCGCGCACCTGCAGCGCGCTGCCCAGCAGCGGCGCCTCGACCCACGCGTTGCGAATACGAACGAACTGATCGGTGCCCATCGCGCCCGCGCTGCGAGCCACCATGTTCACGAAGTAGCGGTAGCGGCCGTACACGCTGCCCTGCGCCATGATGTGCAGGTTCAGCACGTCCCACTCCCAGCCTCCTTCGGCGTAGGCCGGCTTGCCGCTGCCGTCGAGCAGCCCCGTCGGCGCGCCGAACGTGTTCTCGAAGTACGAGTCGATGTAGCCGTACAGGCGGCCCTCGAAGATCTTCGGCGCAGCCTCCTGCGCGAAGTCTCCCCAGCCTGCCGCGTCGTCGCTTGGAGCGGGCGCAGCCTCTGCCACTGGCGCTGCTGGTGCTGCCGTCACTGGCGGCGTCGCCTCGCCCGCGTCAGGAACCTCACCCTCGGCCAGCGCGCTCACACTCACCAGCGTCGCGGCCATCACGGCGCTCGAGCGCCACTTCGAAAGCATCATGTCCTTCCTCCCGCGCCGCCCTTGTTCACGACGCGGGCCAGCCTGCTGACGCAGGTCAACCCTCCGCACTGGTTGTGGTCGGGCGCCATTCGGCTTGGGTGAGCGCGAGCCCTCGGGTCGGCACCGACTCGGCCGTCGTGTCGATGTGCGTCACGGCTCGAAGGAGGCGAATGGAGTCGAACAGTCGCGTCGCTAAGGTGCCGCCGCGATGGAGCACATCAGCGTCTTCGACATCTTCAAGATCGGCATCGGGCCCTCGAGCTCACACACCGTCGGGCCCATGCGCGCCGCGAGGCGCTTCGTCGAATGGCTGCGTGACGACCACCTGCTCGAGCGGGTGGGGCGGGTGAAGGTCGAGCTGTTCGGCTCCCTGGGCTTCACCGGCAAGGGCCACGGCAGCGACGTGGCGGTGATGCTCGGGCTCGAAGGCGAAGACCCGAAGACGGTCGACGTCGACGCGGTTCCCGCCCGGGTTCAGGCCATCATGAAGGCCCAGGCGCTGAAGCTGCTGGGCGGGCAGCTCGTCGCGTTTGGCGCCGACGCCATCGTCTTCCATCGGCGCGAGAAGCTGCCGCTGCACCCGAACGGCATGCGCTTCACGGCCTTCGAGGCCGCGGGCGCGGTGCTGGCCGAGCGCGTCTACTACTCGGTCGGGGGCGGCTTCGTCGTGAACCACGAAGGTCACCCCGAAGGGGCGAACACCGCCGCCTCGGCCGCGACGATTCCGTACCCGTTCTCGACAGGAGAGGATCTGCTGGTGCTCGCCGAACAGCACGGCCTGAGCATCTCGACGGTCATGCTCGAGAACGAGAAGGCGGTGCGGCCCGAGGCCGAGGTGCGGCGCGACGTCATCGAGATCGCCCGTGCCATGGAGGCCTGTGTGAAGCGCGGCTGCGAGCGCGAGGGCATTCTGCCGGGTGGGCTCAAGGTGAAACGTCGCGCGGCGGCGCTCCATCGGCGGCTGCGCGCAGATCCCCGCGGCTCCACCGACCCGCTCGCGGTCATCGACTGGGTGAATCTGTGGGCGCTGGCCGTGAACGAAGAGAACGCGGCGGGTGGGCGCGTGGTGACGGCTCCGACGAACGGCGCCGCCGGCATCATTCCCGCGGTGCTCATGTACTACCTGCGCCATGTTCCGAACGCCGACGACGAAGGCGCGCTGCGCTTTCTGCTCACCGCCGCGGCGATCGGCGCGCTCTACAAGAAGAACGCGAGCATTTCGGGCGCCGAGGTCGGCTGTCAGGGCGAGGTCGGCGTCGCGTGTTCGATGGCCGCCGGCGCGCTGGCCGAGGTGATGGGGGGCACGCCGGAGCAGGTCGAGAACGCCGCCGAGATCGGCATGGAGCACAACCTGGGCCTCACCTGCGACCCCATCGGCGGGCTCGTGCAGGTGCCGTGCATCGAGCGCAACGCGATGGGCAGCGTGAAGGCCATCAACGCTGCGCGCCTGGCGTTGTCGGGAGACGGCAAACACAAGGTCTCGCTCGACAAGGTGATCGCCACGATGTGGCAGACGGGCGCCGACATGTCGTCGAAGTACAAGGAGACCGCGCGCGGCGGCCTCGCGGTGAACATCATCGAGTGCTGATCAGAGCGTGTTGCCGGCCTCTGCGGCCAGCCGCGCCCGCAGCGCGGCGTCGGCAGGGTCGAGCGTGATGGAGTAGGGCCTCGTCCACCCGGTCGTGCCCGTGCAGCCGACGCCGAACTGGAGCGGCGCCGTGCTGCCCGGCGCCACCTGTACGTTCACGGTGTCGATCTTTCCGTTCGTCTCGCAGCGGGTCGCGTGGTCGGCCTGCGAGCCCACGTCTCTGGTGTGTGGCAGCCGCCGAACGAACGAGTTCTCGAATCGAATGCGCGCGCTGTCTTGCGCCTGCACGGCGAACGACTCGCGGTACGGCGCGAGGAACGCCCAGTCGAACATGCGCCAGTCGTCGAAGAAGCAGTTCCAGATGTCGGTGACGCCGTAGCGCGCCTGTGGGTGCCGCCGGCCGGTGGCCGTGGTGAGAATGTGGTGCATCGAGACCGTGATGGCGCCGTCGACCGACTGCGGCGCGTCACCGTTGCCGATGAGAATGAACTTCTCCCAGCCTTCGATCCTGAGCCACGAGAGCGTGATGTCGCGCGCTCCGAAGACGACCGAGATCGCCTCGTCGACGTTGGCGCTGTCGCCCTTGCTCTGTGTCGTCGCGCGGAAGGTCACGTGATCGATCACCACGCGCTCGCTCGGCCCGGCAGGATCGCCGATGCGCAGGCCGTCTTCCGAGTTCGGGCCCACGTCTTCGATGGCGATGTTGGTGATGATGACGTCGTCGGTGCCGACGAGGATCAGACCCTTGCCGGTCAGCGTGATGCGTTTGCCACGGCCATCGATGGAGACGTTCGACGGCACGAACAGCGGCGTCGCGAGGGGAATGACGCCGCTGAGATCGAAGCGGATGACGCGCGGCCCGGTCGCAGTGTCGAGCGCCTCACGCAGCGTTCCGGGGCCCGCGTTCGCGAGCGAGGTGACCAGCACCTCGTCGTGGTTCGGCTGCCAGCCTCCGCGGGTCGCAGCGCCGAAGCCTTCGATGGGGAAGAGGCCCGGTGGGCCCGCGTCGATCACTCCGGCGTCGATTCCTGAGTCGGGCCCCGGCGTGCCCGCGTCGAGTTCACCCGCGTCGGGCGCCCCAGCGTCGCTCATCGCGCCCGCGTCGCTCATCGCGCCCGCGTCGTTCGTCACGCCGGCGTCGTTCGTCACGCCGGCGTCGTTCGTCACGCCGGCGTCGTTCGTCAGGCCGGCGTCGCTCGTCGCGCCCGCGTCGCTCGTCACGCCCGCGTCGCTCGTCACGCCCGCGTCGCTCGTCACACCCGCGTCGCTCGTCACACCCGCGTCGCTCGTCACACCCGCGTCGCTCGTGAGCCCGGAATCGGGCGTGCCCACGATCGGCCCGCCGCCGCAGGCCAACATCACTACGCTCGAGAAGAAGACGACGCGCCGCACGCGCGAGCCACTACAGGCCCGTCACCGCGTCACGCAATCCCCGCGATCAAAACGAAGCAGCGGCGCTGGAAGGGCGAAACCGCGACCAGCCACGCGACACGACCTGCGTGAGGGGAATCGGCTTCTCCCCGCGGGTGCGCGTCACCTTCTGCGCGTTGCGCTGCACGATGCGATCTTGCGCCCACTCGGCGATCGCCAGCTGCGCCTCGATGTGAATGTCGGTGAAGATCACGCTGACCTGGGTGCCGGCGGCGACGCCCGAACGCGCGATGACACGGCCCGCGGCCACGATGTGCCCCTCGACGTTGGGGAGCAGGAAGCGCACGAGCACCGAGTCTCCGAGCGGCGGCGCGGTCGTCACGAACGCGGCTCCCTCGGGCGAGAGATCTCCGAAACACGAGCGCGAACGCCCGGTGGGCTCTCGAACGTCGAGCGCGATCTCGAAGCGCGGGTAGTCGCGGCGCTCCTCGGCGCGGCGGGTCTCGAACTGCACCGTGCGTTCACTTCGGCGATCGCGGTTTCGGCGTTCACGCATCATGTGCGACACGGTGCCACGAGCCTGTGGCGTCGCCAGTTTTCGGTCGGCGGCGACCCCTTGCGTCAGCCATGAGACGGGCCTCCAGCGAGCCTTTTGACCCAGCGGCAAGAGGTGTATGGGGGCCGCGACCGTCTTTCCGGGGCATTCCATGGATATCCAGATTTCGAAGACCACCAACCCGAAGGCGAAGCCCGCCGAGGGTGATCTCGGCTTCGGCCGCTTCTTCAGCGACCACGTCTTCACGATGGACTTCACCGCCGAGAAGGGGTGGTTCGACGCGAAGATTCAGCCGTACGGCCCCTTCGCCATCGACCCGGCTGCGGGTGTGTTCCACTACGGCCAGGCGATGTTCGAGGGGTCGAAGGCCTTCCGCGGCGTCGACGGCAAGCTGCGCCTGTTTCGCCCCAGGGCGCACGCCGAGCGCATGATGGTCGGAGCACCCCGCCTGTGCATGCCGACGCCCACCGCCGAGCAGATGGTCGAGGCATGCAAGGCGCTGGTGCGTGTCGACGCCGACTGGGTGCCGAAGTCCGAAGGCACGTCGTTGTACCTGCGGCCTACGCTCATCGCGACCGAGGGCTTCCTCGGCGTTCGGCCGGCGAACACCTACCGCTACTTCATCATCGCTTCGCCCGTCGGCAGCTACTACGGCGGCAACAGCCTCAAGCCCGTGCGCATCTGGGTCGAGACCGTCGAGGTGCGGGCGCCGCGTGGTGGCCTCGGCGCCGCGAAGGCGGGCGCCAACTACGCCGCCAGCCTGCACGCCGCCGTCAAGGCGAAGAAGGCCGGGTTCGATCAGGTGCTCTGGCTCGACAGCAGCACGCACGAGCTCGTCGAAGAGGTCGGCACCATGAACCTGTTCGCCTACGTGGGGAACACGCTGGTGACGCCGCCGCTGTCCGACTCCATTCTCGCGGGCGTCACGCGCGACTCGGTCATCACGCTGGCGAAGGAGCAGGGCG
>JAEUJR010000488.1 GCA_016793585.1 Archangium sp. | reverse complement strand
ACACGTCGAGCGCTTCGAGAAGGCGTTGCTCAACCCCGCCGAGTGTCGCTTCGTCGTCGTCACGCGCGGTGAAGAGCTGGGCGTGCCGCAGGCCGAGCGTCAGGTCGAGTACCTCAAGGCGAAGAAGCTGCCGTTCGAGCGAGTGCTCGTGAACCGCGTGCTGCCCAAGACGACCTGCGCGGTCACCGAAGAGCGTCGCAAGAACCAGCTCGAGGTCGCCAAGGTGATCGAGAAGAAGATGGGCTTCCCCGTCACGCTCGCGCCCGAGCTCGGCCGTCACCCCGCCAGCTTGCGCGCGCTCAAGGAGTTCCGAACCTCCTGGTACGCGATGACGCCCACCGCGAAGATCAAGGCCGCTTAAGCGAGGCGCACCCCGTGGCCACCAGGTTCATTGCCATCGCCGGAAACATCGGCGCGGGGAAGACCGAGCTGACGGCCTTCCTCTGCCGGAAGTATGGGCTCAAGCCGTTCTACGAACCGAACGATCAGAACCCGTACCTCGAAGACTTCTACAAGGACATGAAGACCTGGGCGTTCCGCTCCCAGATCTTCTTCCTCACGCACAAGTTCCGCCTGCACCGCGAGCTCGAGCGAGAAGACGGCACCGCCCTGCAGGATCGAACGATCTACGAAGACGCCGAGATCTTCGCGCGCAACCTCGCGCGCCAGAAGCTGATCGACAAGCGCGACTGGCAGACCTACTGGGAGCTCTACGAGACCATCGCGGCCGCGCTGAAGCCGCCCGATCTCATGATCTACCTGCGCTGCCCCGTGAAGACGCTCAAGCAGCGCATCAAGCTGCGCGGCCGCAAGATGGAGCAGGACATTCCCACGGCGTACCTGAAGCGCCTGAACGACCTCTACGAAGACTGGTTCAAGCGCTACACGATGTCGCCCGTGCTCGTGCTGCCCACCGACACGCTCGACTACGTCACCGACCTCGTCGATCGCGCCGACCTCTTCAAACAGATCGAGAAGCACCTGTGACCGACGCGGCGCCCGCGATGAAAGACGTCTACGTGCTCGCGACGCTCGACGCCGAGCCCGTGGCCGAAGAGACCGTGCGCGAGGCCTTCGCTGGCGAAGAGGTCGAGCTGGTGTTCGGTGAAGACGGCAACCTCTTCTCGGTGCGCGCCGAGGAGTCGCGCGTCGACGTCTCGTTCGAGACCCGCGACAGCCCCCTGGGGTGGACGCCCGAGCTGCTCGTCGGGTCTCCCGAGCTGCGCCGCACGCTCGAGACCGCGCGCGGCTTCTATCGAATTCGCTACGTGCCCGGGAAACCGCAGCAGACGGTCGCCGTGTTCGAGGCGCTGTGGACGGTGCGCGGCTTGATGGAGCTCGTCGACTCGGTGTGCGTCGACGTCACGGCCTTCCGGCTGCACTCTCCGCAAGACGTCGAAGAGATCACCGAGCTCGACTTCGACATTCGTGATCACGTCACGATTCATGCGATGCCCATGGCCGAGGGCTCGACCGCGATGTGGGTGCACACGCACGGGCTGACCAAGTTCGGTACGCCCGACGTCGAGGTCTTCAACATTCAGGAAGACGATCTGCCCGCCGCCGAGACCTTCCTGCAGGAGCTCTGCACCGATCTCGCGTTCGGTCAGGGCCCGGCGATGCGCGCCGTGGTGTCGACCAGCGTCGGCCGCCAGTTCACCCTGGTGCCGAGCGAAGAGGCCCGCACCAACCTGCCAAACGTGAACCCCGAGCTGTTCGAAGGCCACGAGGCGCAGCTGGTCGCCATCGTCACGCCCGAGGGCAGGCACTCACTGGGCGAGATGCTCGAGCAATACCGCGATCGCTTCGAAGACGAGACCGAAGAAGAGGCCGCGAAGCTCAAAGCGCAGGCCGAGAAGCTGCTGCCCGTCTTCAAGGCGCGCTTCCTTCGCAAGGGGTTGATGGAGCCGATGGGCTTCGTGGTGCGCGCGCCTTTCGAGGTGCACCCCGACGGCGAAGACGAAGCGGCCGATGACGAGCAGCTGTGGGCCGAGGTGATCACCTGGGAAGAGGGCAAGGTGATCGGCCGGCTGGTCGACGGTGGCGAGTCGACGACGGAGTGGCGAAAGGGCGCGCACGTGGAGATCGACGAGTCGCAGATCAACGCGCTCGCCGTGACGCGTGACGGGCGAACGCTGGAGCCGCAGGAGTTGCAGCAGCTGCTTCAGGCAGAGCTCCCAGCGTGACGGGAGTCGGGGAGGAACGAACGTGGCTGCACTGCTGCTGTTGACGGGCCCCCAGGCTGGCCGGCGACACGAGGTGACCGGCGAGGTCATCATCGGGCGCAGCCCGTCGTGCACCATCAGCCTCGAAGACGCGAAGGTGTCACGGCGTCACGTTCGGCTCGCCCTCGAAGGTGGCGAAGCGCGCGTCAGCGATCTCGGCAGCCGCAACGGCACCATCGTCAACGGCGAGAAGCTCGAGGCCGAGATCGTGCTGCTGCCGGGAGATCGGCTGCAGGTCGGTGACTCCACGATTCTGTTCGAGCCGACGGCGCGGGCGTCGCTGGCCGATCGTTCGGGGCTGGGCACGGTGTCGGGGTCGCCCGTCGAGGAGCTGCTGCCCGCTGCGGGGCCGATCGCCGGGCTCTATCACTCGGGCGTCGCGCTCCTCTCGGCCACCAGTGAGGCGATGGTGCTTCGCCGCGCGGCAGAAGAGCTCGCGCGTGGCGTGAACAGTGACAAGGCCGCCGCGCTGCTCGGTGGCACCGAAGGGCTGCTGACCGCGGCGGTCGTCGGCGCCGAGAAGGTCGAAGTGCCCCGGTCGCTCGTTCGGGCGGCGCTGGAGCGCAAAGAAGCGAGCCTCGCGGGTGGGGTGCTGGTGGCGCCGCTGATCGCGTCGGGTGGCGCGCCGTTCGGCATCTTGTACGCCGAGCGTCCCGAGGCGTTTGGCGTCGAGGAGCAGCGCACGATCACCGCGCTCGGACGTCTGGCGGGAGAGGCCTGCACCGCCATGCGCGCGCGGCAGGAGGACCCGGGTCATCAGGTGTTCCTCATCGGCTCGTCGCGGCAGTTCCGCAAGACGGTCGAGCAGGCGCGCCGTGCCGCGTCGGCTCCCGATACGGCCGTGGTGTGGGGCGAGTTCGGCACCGGTCGCCTGCAGATGGCGAACTACATCCACTCCCGCTCGCCGCGTGCGCTCGGCCCCTTCGTCGTCGTCGACTGCCGCAAACACCCGACGCTGGTGGAAGAGACGTTGTTCGGCCGCACCAGCGCTCCCGGTGTGCCGCCGGCGAGCTCGGCGCTGCTCGAGGCCGATGGTGGAACGCTCGTGCTGCGCGCGATCGAGGCGCTGCCCCGGCACGCGTCGGAGCGCCTGGCCCGGTTGCTCTCGCGCCGCGTCGCGCCGTCGCGTCAGGGCGGCGAAGAGCCCGTCGACGTGCGCGTGATGGTGACGTGTGACGCTCCGCTGCAGACGCTGCTGTCGCGTGGAGAGATCGACGCCGAGCTGGCGAAGGTGCTGGGTGGAACCGAGCTCGAGACGCTGCCGTTGCGTGAGCGCCGCCCCGACGTGCTGCAGCTGTTCGAGCACTTCGCCGTTCGTGCCGCCCAGGCCCGCCGCAAGGAGCCTCCCCAGCTGACGCCCGACGCCCGACGCGTGCTCGTCGACTACGACTGGCCGCTGAACGTCGAAGAGCTCCGCGGCGTGACCGAGCGGCTCGCGCTCTTGTACGCAGGCAGTGAAGTGACCGCGCTCGTGCTGCCGCCCGAGGTGCAGACTGGCGCGACGCAGGGCCCGCTGACGCTGGCCGCACGCGTGCAGCGGCTCGAGCGTGACGCGATCGCCGAGGCGCTCCGCACGGCGCGCGGCAAGAAGATCAAGGCGGCTGCGCTGCTCGGCATCTCCCGCCCGACGCTCGACAAGAAGATCGAGGACTACCAGTTGGTCGTCGAGAAGCGCCGCGGCTGATGGCATGACGCGAGCCCATGAAGCTCGTGTTCTCGGCCGAGGTGCAGCGCGCGAAGAAAAAGAAGGCTCCGCTCGTGGCGTTGGAGACGTCGGTGCTCGCCCAGGGCCTGCCGGACCCGCGCAACGTCGAAGCGGCCCGTCGGTGTGAGGCCGCCGTTCGTGAAGCGGGAGCGACCCCCGCCGCGATGGCCGTGATCGACGGCGTGATGCACGTCGGCCTCGATGACGCGCAGACCGAGCTGCTCGCGACGGGGAAGAACCTGCTCAAGCTGGGCTCGAGAGATCTCGCGATCGCCGTGGCGCAGAAACGCACGGGCGGAACGACGGTGAGCGCGACGTGTGAAATGGCTGCACGTGCGGGCATCGGCGTGTTCGCGACGGGTGGGCTTGGTGGCGTGCACCGAGGCGTCGCGGAGGACCTCGACATCTCGCAAGATCTTCCAGCCATCGCCCGTTGGCCCGTCGCCGTCGTCTGCGCGGGTGCGAAGTCGGTGCTCGATCTGCCCAAGACGCTCGAGCTGCTCGAGACGCTCGGCGTTCCCGTGCTTGGCGTCGGCACGAACGAGCTGCCGGGGTTCTATTCGCGCGAGACGGGCTTGATGCTCGAGCACAGCGTTCCGAATGCGCGCGCAGCCGCCGAGATCGTGAAGGCGCGTCGCTCGCTGGAGCAGGGTGGGCTCATCTTCGCCGTGCCTCCGCCCGAGATGACGGCCCTGCCGCGCAGCGAGATCGAGAAGCACCTGAAGGCCGCCCTCGCGCTGGGAAAGAAGAAGGGCATCTCGGGCAAAGCAGCCACGCCGTTCCTCCTGGGAGAGATGGTGCGTCGCACGAAGGGCAAAACGCTCGAGGCCAACCTCGCGCTGCTCGAGAACAACGCGCGGTTCGCAGGGCAGCTGGCGGCTGCAGCGCGGTGATCGTCAGGGCTCGCGCAGGCGAACCACCGAGTCGACGCAGACGCTGAGCGGCGCGCCCTCCGCCGTCACGGGCTTCAAGGTTCGGGGGCACTGCCGCTCGACGGAGGACACTGACTCGAGGCTCGCCGAGCCAAAGCCGCTCACGCCGCAGCTTTGGACTACTCCGTCGACGGCGACGCAGAGGCGCATGGTGATGCCCGCCGTGACTCCGGCGTCGGCGAGCGCTTCACGTGCGGCGAGGAACTCGAGCTGGGGCAGCTGGCCGAAGAGCTCGGAGGTCGCCTCCGCGAGGTCCCACCGGGTGATCGCCACCAGCCGCTCGTCGCGAGGCGTCGTGTTTCCATGTGGGCCGCGATCGTCGTGCTCGAAGCGGAACTCCCAGGCGAAGCCGCTCACCTCGAACAATCGGCTCGTCTTCGTCGGCCCGGAGCCTCCCGAACGCCACTTCGTGTTCCCAAGCGCCTGAAGCACGCAGCGCTTGAGCAGTGGCCGATCGCTGCCCGTGACGCGCCCGACGCCAGAGACCTTCGCGCACGACTCGTCTGCGAACCGCACCCCAGCCAACGACACCGTGTCGGCGAGCTTTCCCTGCGTGAGCTCGGCGGTCGGAGCGAACGCGGGGGCGGCGCCGAGCAGCATGAGCAGCATCGTCAGGGCGTCACCGGTCACTGGAGTGTCTCGATGTCGGCCGTCGCGGGGTTGAGCTTCAACACGAACACTTCGTTGTTCTGTCCCAGCCCCCAGATGCGAT
>JAEUJR010000461.1 GCA_016793585.1 Archangium sp. | reverse complement strand
GTCAGGCCCGTCTTCGCGCCACGAATGTCGAAGTAGCGAACCTCTTCGAAGCCGAACACCGACTTGTAGAAGCTGGCCCACGTCTGCATCGTGCCCTTCTCGACGTTGTTCGTGAGGTGGTCGATGACGGTGAAGCCCTTCGTCGCGACGACCTCGGGCTTCGCCAGCGGCACAAAGCCCATCGACTCGAACGTCGAGGTCTCGTAGCGGTCGACGAAGTAGATGAGCGAGTCGCCGATGCCGAAGATGGCCGGCACGGGCTTGCCGTCGCGCATGAAGTCACCCTCGGGGCGAACCTTGCCGCCGCGGGCCGTCGCTTCGGCGAGCGCCTTCTTCGCGTCTTTCACGCGCCAGCCCATCGAGCAGATGCTCGGGCCGTGCAGCTTGCTGAACTGCGCGGCGAACGACTGGGGCTCGCGGTTGACGAGGAAGTTGATGTCGCCCTGCTGGTACAGGTCGATGGGCTTCGTCGCGTGCCGCATCGTCTTCGACAGGCCGAAGCCCTTGAAGAGCGCGTCGAGCTTCTCGGGCTCGCTCGAGACGAACTCGACGAACTCGATGCCGTCGAGGCCGCACGGGTTGAACTTCGAGACCTGGAACTGCGGGGGACGGATCGTTCGGGTGGTCGTCATTTCTGCCAGCTCCTCCAGTAGTCGGTGAGTTCGGTGCGCTCGACGGCAGCGCAGGGCTTCAGCGGGTTCTTCGTGTCGAGCATGATCGCCACCTCTTCGGTGCGCGTGGCCTTCGCGGCGCGATCGAACGCCTTCTCCTGCGGGCCGTGGTGAATGCCCTGCGGGTGGAACGTCAGCATGCCGGGCGAGATGCCAGCGCGGCTGAAGAACTCTCCCGAGTGGTAGAAGAGCACTTCGTCGAAGTCGATGTTCGAGTGGTAGAACGGCACCTTCAGCGCCGCCGGGTCTCCATTCTCGAGCGGGCGCGGCAGGAACGTGCAGATGACCGCGTTGCGCATGATGAACGTCGAGTGCGCCGACGGCGGCAGGTGGTACCGGTCGGACGAGACGGGGCGAATGTCGCGCACGTTCAGCTTCTGCACCGTGAGCGTGCCCTTCCAGCCGACGACGTCGTGCGGGTTGAACGGGTAGAAGACCTTCGTCACTTCACCCAGCCGCATGATGCGCAGCTCGAACTCGCCGCGCGCATCGGCCGTCAACGAGCTCTTCTCGTCGGGCGATGGCACCTGAATGACGGCGGGGTCGAACAGCGCGTGCTGGCCGAGCATGCCGCGGTCGGGGAACGAGACCTCGCTGAACGACTCGACGATGAGGAACTTCGACGTGCTCGTCGGAGACATTCGGTACGCGGTGCCGCGGGGAATCTGCAGGTAATCGCCTGCCTCGTACGACATGGGGCCGAAGTCGGTCTCGACGCGGCCCGCGCCTTCGTGCACGAAGACGACTTCGTCGGCGTCAGCGTTGCGAAACAGGTACGCCATCGGCTTCGACAGCGTCGTCAGGCACAGGCGAACGTCGGCGTTCTCGAGCACGCCCTGGCGGCCGTCGAGCCAGTCGGTCGTGATGGCCTCCATCTTCCGCAGGTCGTAGGCGCGCGGCTTGAGCGGCCCTTCGATGCGCGTCCAGCCCACCGGCGCGTGGCTGCGGTAGAGGTGCGCGTAGCGGCCGAAGAAGCCGTTGCGGGCGAACTCCTCTTCCACCGTGCCTTCGGGGAGACCAACGTGGGCCTGCTGCGCGACGCGACCTCTGACGTAGGGAATGTCCATGATGCGCGGCAACATGTCGTGAGCGGTGGGTTGAATGAAAGCACAAGGTTTTGCCCGACATTGTCACTCGCATGCACAGCGGTGATCAGCGCAACTGATGCTGGGCGGGGCTCGCAGAACCGGCGACTTCCTGCTGCTCCAATGATTCAGTGGCGTTCTGCGTGGGCAGCGACCGGAGGGGCTCGTGACCTGGAACAGGGCAGTGATGCTGGTGGTGTTGGTGGCTGGGGCGCTGGTGCTGGCGCAGCCCTCGGCTGATCAGGTCTACGAAGAGGGCAAGGCGCTCTACGACGCGAAGAACTACGCGGGCGCGCTGCAGAAGTTCGACGAAGCGGCGGCCCTCGACCCGTCGAAGGCCCGCTGGCAATACAACCGCGGGCTCGCGCTCAAGAAGCTCAAGCGCAACGAAGAGTCGCGGGCCGCGTTCCTCAAGTCGCGAGAGCTCGACCCCGGCTACAAACGTGGAGAGATCGACGAGAAGCTGAACGAGCTCGGTGGTGGTTCGAGCTCGGGTGACGGCTCCGGGCCGGGTGGCTGCGACGGCCCCGTGGTGCTGATCGGCCTCGTCGTCGCAGCCATCGGGTTGGCCTCGGTCGGCGGCGTGCTGTGGAAGATGCTCAAGGCCATCTTCTCGCTCTTCGTCACGACCGACGTGCAGCGGCCTTCTCCGGGCCCCACCGCGCCGTCGCAGCCGAAGCTGACGGTCGATCAACTCGGCCCGATGTCTCGCCGAATTCAAGAGCAGGCGCGCGCTCTCGGCCAGGTGGAGCATGGCTTGTCACTCGGCGAAGACCCCGAGGTGCGCCGTGACGCCGACCGCGCCGCGACGAACCTCGCGACGGCGCGAAAGGGCGTCCTGGCTGCGGCGCGCGGTGAGCTGCGTCGCCCCGAAGAGATTCATCAGGCCATCGATCGCGCCGCGGCCGCCATCACAGAGGCGCAGGCCCGGCTCGTGGTGTTGCACGGCGACCGCGCCGCCTCGGTGAAGGGCCCTCGCGCCGGCTGCTTCTTCTGTGCGCGCGCGCTGCCGAGCCCGAAGTTCGGAGAGTCGGTGCAGCTGCGCTCGAGCGCGGGCGTCACCACAGTCGCCGCCTGCCCGACCTGCGCGCGCCGGGTGGCGACGGGAACGCCGCCGCCGGTGCTGATGATCGACCAGGCGCAGCGCCACCACTGGTCCGAGCTCGACGAGTTCGACCCCTACGTCGAAGCGCACGCGCCGCCGTCGACCTCGGTCGAGGTGCCCGCGTGGAACGTGATGAACAGCGGCGCGGGCCTGCCGTCGCTCGCGACGTTCGCCGGTGGGGCGGTGCTGGGCGCGCTCGGTGCGGTCGCGGCCGGCCGCATCATCAACCTCGACAACCTGAAGGAGTCGTCGCTGGCCAGCGCAGCGGCTGAAGCCACCGCGAGGGCCGCCACCTCACGCCGCTCGACGGAGTACTCGGACCACTCCTGATGCGCGCGCTCTTCTATGCGGTGAACGGGCTGGGCCTGGGCCACGTGACGCGGCTGCTGGGCATCGCGCGCGCGCTCCGCCGGCTGCAGCCCGACGTCGAGGTGCTGTTCCTCACGTCTTCCGAGGCCGACGGCGTGTTGCATCGCGAACGCTTCGCTGCGGTGAAGCTGCCCTCGAAGACGATTCGCGAAGAGGTGGGGCTGCAGAAGACGCGCTACCTCAAGCTGGCGCAGACGGTGACGTGGAACACCGTCGCGACCTTCGACCCCGACGTGCTCGTCGTCGACACGTACCCGATGGGCAGCTTCGAAGAGCTGATCCCCGTGCTGCGCTGGCGCCAGAAGAACGTGTTCGTCTTTCGCGAGCAGCGGCGCGACGCGGTGGGCCTGCCGTTGTTGCAGGCGACGCTGCCGCTCTACGACGCCGTCATCGTGCCCCACGCGAACGTCGAAGCGGTCGGCCCGGTGCCGGAGCCTTCGAAGCTGCGCGCCGTGGGACCCGTGCTGGTGCGTGAACGTCTTGAGCTGCGCGCTCGTGACGACGCGCGCCGCGTGCTTGGTCTCTCGCTCACCGACACGCTCGTCTACGCGTCGTTCGGCGGTGGTGGTGAGCCCGAGTCGCAGCAGGCGCTCGAGGCCGCGAACGCGGCGGTGCAGGCCATTCCCAACGCCAGGCTCGTCGTCGGCGCGGGCCCGCTGTTGCGTGACGTGCCGGCGCTCGCGGGAGCCACCGTGCTGCGCGGCGTGTACCCGATGCTCGAGCTTCTGCCGGCCTTCGACGCGGCCATCACGGCGACTGGGTACAACTCGGTGCACGAGCTGCTCTTCGCGGGCGTGCCGTCGGTCTTCGTTCCGTTCGAGCGCGTGCTCGATGATCAAGAACGCCGCGCCCGGTTCCTCGAGGGCCAGGGCGCCGGCCGCGCGGTGACGAACCTCGACGCCGCCTCGCTGCAGGCTGCGCTGCGTGACGTGCTCTCACGAAGGAGCGCCATCGTCGAGGCGGGCCGCAAGGTCGTCTCGACGAACGGCGCCGAAGCGGCCGCCCGCGTGCTGCTCGAGGTGCTGCGATGAGTGAGCTGCACGTCGAGCGTTTCAAGGGCTACCTCGAGCGCAAGCCACGCACCGGCCCCGAGACGGTGCACATCGACGTCACCAACGTCTGCAACCTCGACTGCGTCACCTGCTGGAACTACGGGGGCACGCTCGACACGCCGAAGTCCATCGCGTGGAAGCGCCAGCGCATCGAGCCAGCCGTCTTCTTTCGCGTGCTCGACGAGGTGGTCGCGACCGGCACCGAGCGCATCGTCATCTCTGGCGGTGGAGAGCCCTTCACGCACCCCGACATCGAGCGCTTCATCGTCGCCGTGAAGGCGCGCCGTCTGCGCCTCACCGTCATCTCCAACGGCACGCTCTGCGACTTCGACCGCCTCGCCGAGCTGAAGATCGACCAGCTGCTGCTCAACGTCGCGTCTGCTTCCCCCGAGACCTACGTCGCGTATCACCCGAACCAGCCGAAAGAGACGTTCGGAAAGCTCGTCGAAGGGTGCCGCCGCCTGCGCGACGTCACCGCCATCAACATGGTGCAGGTCATCAACGGGCTCACCGCGCACGAGGTCGTCGCCATGGTCGAGCTCGCCGCCGACGTCGGCGCCCGCGTCAGCTTCAAGGTCGGCGACCTGCCCGCGGGCACGAAGCACTTCGCGCTCACCCCTGCGCAGAAGGAGCGCCTGCTGAACGACGACCTGCCCGCGGCGCGCAAGAAGGCGAAGCACCTCGGCGTGCGGCACAACCTCGACGCCTTCGAGCGGCAGCTGCGCGGCGTGAAGGAGGAGCAGCCTCCGTGCTTCGCGGGCTACCTGTACTCGCGCGTCTCGGTCGACGGGCGCGTCTTCTTCTGCTGCGCGCACATCGACGCGGGCCACGTGAACGACGGGCCCTTCGAGCAGGTGTGGAAGAGCCCGAAGTACGACGCCGTTCGCCAGACGCTGCATCGTGGTGGTTCGTTCGCGGCCTGTCAGCGCTGCGGGAAGCACGACATGAACGTCTCGGCGCAGCGCGAGCTCGACGCGCTGCTCGCAGAAGGGGCGCTGCCATGAGGCCCACCGTGTCGTGGAACATCGTCGGCGGCTGCAACTACCGCTGCACCTACTGCGTGCAGAAACACGCTCCGGGGCTGGGCACACCGACCGACGCCGAGCTCGACGCGGCGCTCACCACGCTCGATGCGCTCGAGGGCCGCTGGGAGTTCAAGATCTCCGGCGGAGAGCCCTTCCTCCTCAAACGCCTGCCCGAGGTCGCCGCGCGCCTGGCCGCGAAGGGCCACCTCGTCTCGGTGCTCACGAACTTGTCGGCGCCGCTGCGCACGTTGATGGAGTTCGTCGACCGGGCCGGCCCGGCGCTCCGAACGTTCTCGTGCTCGCTGCACCGCGAAGAGACGACCGAAGACGAGTTCCTCGAGAAGGCCCTCGCGGTGAAGCGTGCGCTCGCGGCGCTGCCGAAGGCCACCTTCGTCGTGAACAGCGTCGTCGTGCCCGGCACCGTCGACGTCGTGGGTGAGAGCCGCCGCCGCTTCGAAGCGCTCGGCCTGAAGTTCTACCCGCAGCTCATGCGCAAAGACGGCAAGGCCGTCACCTATGACGACGCCGACGCACGCCGCCTCGAGGAGCACTTCGACGACCTCGTGGGCCCGGGCCAGATGAACCGCGGCTTCGCGCTCACCGGCAAGCTGTGTCACGCCGGCTCGAAGTACTTCATCATTCACCCGCGCGGCGACGCGTTCAGCTGCTACCCCGGCAAGCGCTTCAAAGACGGCCACCTCGGCAATGTGTTCGATGGGACCTTGAAACGCTGGGCGGGGCCCAGGCCGTGTCCGTACGAGGTGTGCCCGTGCACGGTGCCGCAGAACCGGGGCATCATCGAAGGGTTCGGGGCCAACGGCGAAGTCGCGCCCCCCGAGGTCGATTGAGAGGAGACGACATGATTCGCCGAGTCGTGCTGCTGGGAACCTGGTGGCTCATCGCTGCCTGCAACGACACCAGCCCGAACCCGCCTGACGCGCCGATGACGAAAGGCGTGGGCTTCGGCTCGAGCTGCGCGACCGAGGTCTGCCGCGTCGGCCTCACGTGCAACGCCGCCAAGACGTGCATCGTCGAGACGCCGGCGGCCGAAGGGGCTCCCTGCTTCATCGGGCCCGAGTGCGCGAGCGGGCTGTGCGCGCCGAACGGCTCCCGCGGCAAGTGCGTCGCCGCCGGCAAGGGCGGGCCGTCGACGACGTGTCAGGGCGACAACGACTGCCAGTCGGGCCTGCGCTGCGCGTTCTCGGGCACCACCATCTTCCCCGTGTGCCTGACGCCCGGCACGAAAGACATCGGCGCCGAGTGCACCGTCTCGAGAGACTGTCTGCAGGGCCTGCTCTGCCAGTCGAACAAGTGCGCCTACGTCGCGCTCGACCCGACGACCGCACCGAAGGGGGTGCCGCCGTTCCTCCCCGTGCCTGCCAGCCTGCAGTGGCAGGGCGCGACGTGCCCCGCGCGCAAGACGACGGGCCCCATCACCGCGCTCTGGAGCCTGCCGCGCGACGCCGACGCCGCCGACGTGAAGCAGGACTTCTTCCGGCTGCCGTACCCCAACGACGCGCACCGGGTGAACGGCCGCGTCGACTTCTCGCGCTTCCCCAAAGACCCGGCGCCGCTGTTCGGCTTCGACCTGCTCGGCCGCTACCTCGAGCGCCTCGCCACCGAGCCGTTCGGCAACTTCCCCACGGTGACGTTCCGCTTCGACGGGCCCATCGACTTCGCGAGCATCAGCCTCGCCGGCATGGACCCGCAGCTGCGCTTCGTGAACCTCACCGACGGCCCCGAGTTCGGGTTCGGCCGCGGCCTGCA
>JAEUJR010000946.1 GCA_016793585.1 Archangium sp. | reverse complement strand
CGGCGCTCAACAGGACGACGACGGCGAAATCACCGGCATCAACGTCACGCCGCTCGTCGACATCGTGCTCGTGCTGCTCATCATCTTCATGGTGACGGCGAACTTCATCGTGCGCGAGACCGTCGAGGTCGACCTGCCGCGCGCGGCCAACTCGAACGACAAGACCGTTCAGGGGCCGGTGATGATCACCCTCGACAAAGACGCCAACATCTTCCTCGACGGAGCGCCCAGCGACACCGCGAACCTGCTCGTGAAGATGAAGGAGGCCGTCGAGAAGGACAAAGACGTGCGCGCCATCATCAGCGCCGACCAGTCGCTCAACTACGGCAAGGTGATGAACATCATCGACCTCGTGAAAGAGGCCGGCATCGCCAAGTTCGCCCTCAACATCGTCAAAGACGGAAAGGCTCCGGCGCCGTAGCGCCCGAGACCTGGTGGGCTTGTGACCGCGCCGGAACCCGTGAGAGACGGAACCAGGAAGGCCGGGCCGGACGTCGCAGCTTCGAGCACCATGAGCACCGCCGTGATGACTCAGCAGCAGCCGCCGTCTTCGTCATCGGGCGACGACCTGGTGAGCTGGGTGATTCTCGGCGTGATGCTGGCGCTCTCGATCGGCACGCACGCGGTGACGGTGGTGTTCCTGCCCGACAAGGTCGACCACGGGCATCGCAACAAGCACGTCGAGATGGAGTTCTACGAGCCGCCGCCTCCGCCCAAGGTGGAGGAGCCGAAGCCCGAGCCGCCCAAGCCCGACCCGCCGAAGGTGAAGCTGCCGCCGCCGCCCGTGAAGGTCGCGGTGGTGAAGCCGCCGCCCGACGCGCCGCCTCCGCCGAACGAAGAGCCGCCGCCCGAAGCGTCGACCAAGCCCGTGCCGCTCGTGGTGGGCATCTCGATGTCGTCGACGACGGCGGGTGGAACGTTCGCCGTGGGCGTGGGCAACACGACGTACGGCAAAGCCGACAAGCCGGTCGACCCCTCGTCGGTGCAGGCCTACCGCGCGCCGAAGTACGTGCCGCCGGGTGGCGCTGACACGCAGCCCGAGGTCGCCTCCGAGTTCAAGCCGCCGTACCCAGAAGAGGCGAAGAAGAACGAGATCGAAGGCACTGTCGTGCTCAAGGTGACCATCGACGAGAACGGCGTCGTCACCGATGTGAAGGTGCTCAAGGGCCTGGGCTTCGGCCTCGACGAAGCGGCGCTGGCGGCGATGCGGAAGTTCAAGTTCAAGCCGGCAACCAAGGGCGGCGAGTCGGTCGGCACCACCATCACGTACAACTACAGCTGGTACCTGGAGTGATCCGATGGAGCGCACCGCGCTCATCGGAGCGCGGCTGCCCACCTGGACGCCGGCGCCGGCGGTCGCGCGCGTGCTCGAGTTCGACGTGAAGCTGCAGGCTCCGAGGGTCGAGCCTGAAGTGGTGAAGCCAGTCGAGCGGCCTCACGCCGTCGTCACGAAGACTCGAGCGCCCGCGCGTCGTGCGCCGAAGGCAGGCCCGTCGTTGCTGGCTTCGCCCGTCGGGACCATCAGCGTTCCCGTTGGTCCTCCCCTGCCGCCCGGGGTTCCCTTCGTCGAGCTCGGCGGTGGTGGTGGCTCGCCACCAGCTGTTGGTGAAGGCCTGCGCGTCGCGACGCTTCCCGATGCCGAGCCGCGTCTGCGTGAAGAGGTTCGCCTCGAGTACCCGGCCGAAGCGCGAGACGCGGAAGTCGACGGTGAGGTCGAGCTGCTCGTCACCATCGACGTGAACGGGCGCGTGGTCGCGGTGAAGGTGCTGCGTGGTCCAGGCTACGGGCTCGATGAGGCGGCGGTGAGCGCGATTCAGGCAAGCCGCTGGGAGCCGGGCGTGCGCGGCGGCGCTCCCGCGAGGCTCACGGTCCGGTATGTGTACCGCTTCGTGCTGCAGTGATCGTCACCAGGCGCGGCCACGGGCATTTCCGCCGAGCGCGCCAGTCGCTTCGAGAATCGCAGTGACCGACACGGCCGCAGGAATCGCTCCGATGGCCGCGACCATGATGGCTCCCGTCTGCTGGTCGACCTGTGCCGCACCGACCGCGAGCCCCGTCAGCGCCATGCACGCGACCGAGGCGAGCGCGGCGAGGGCTGCTTCTCCACGGCCGCCCAGCGCCTGATGCACTGCGAAGCTGACGCCCGCGACGAGCAGCGAGCCGAGCGCCGCCGTACCGAACACCATGTCGAACGACGCGCCAGTGCCGTTCACGTTGGAGCGGATGTTCGAGAACAACACCATCGCGCCGAGGGCAGCGCCCGCTCCCGCAACACCTGCGCCTCCGGTGAGCAGAATGCGCGCGGTCTTCTTCGGATCCTGCGGGGGCTGCGTGGGGATCGCCGCGACGGGAACACCTTCTTCCGCGGGCGTGAGCGTCGGCTGCACCGGCGCATCGGCCTCCGGAGCCACCTGTGCGAGCGCCAACGCGAGGCAGAGCGAGAGCATGAGGAGCGGCAGTGCATCACGGATGCCGCGAGCATGCAGCCTCCGTGGCAGACTGCCCGTTCGTGAGTGACGAGCGCACGGTTCCCAACTGGCTTCGCGTCGTCGTGCTCTCGCTCTCGGCCGCCCTCGTCATCGTGTCGTTCGTGGTGCTGCTGCGCGATGGAAGACTGCCCGCGTCGGTGCCCGACAACGCGCCCGAGTACGCGCTCGCCGACTTCATGGTCGCGTTGCAGCACGTCGATTCGCGCGGCCTCGTCGATGTGTCCGGCCTGCAGAAGGACCGTGAGGCGCTCGACCGGTTCATCGCGTCGATGGCGAAGACGTCTCCGCTCTCGAGCCCCGAGCGTTTCCCCGCCGTCGAAGACCGCATTGCCTTCTGGCTCAACGCCGCGCACGCGCTCGTGCTGCAGCAGCTCATCGACTCACCCGACGTCACCTCGGTCGATCAGCTCTCCACGTTCCAGACCTGGCCCATCGGCGGTCAGCGGCTCACGCGCGCGGCCATCGAGCGACGCTTTCTCTCGGCGACCGGTGACGGCCGCGTGTGGCTCGCGCTCTTCGACGGCAGCACGGCCGGGCCGCTCCTCGATACGGCGCCGTATGGAGGCGACACGCTCAACCCGCAGCTCGACGACGCCGCCCGCCGCTTTCTCCGCCGCGCCGAAGGTGTTCAGCTCGCGCCGCCCGTGGTGAAGCTCACACCGCGCGTGACGAACCACCTCGACGACTTCCTCGCGGCCTTGCCCGAAGGTCGCACTGGCGTCCTGCACATCGTCTGGGCGTATCTGCCCGAGACCTGCGACGGCCTTCGCCCCGGTTGCGACACGAGGGCCGATCTCGACCGCACCTGCGGCTCCGATTTCTCGAAGTGTCGGGTCGAGCCGCTCGCGGTTGGCACTCAGCTTGCGCGCTCAACCCGTTGATATCGAAGGAAAAGTCGAATGGCGCAGCGAGTCACCCCGCCGTGATGGCCGTCAGATCGACCGTAGGGTATTGGGTTGGGTCGGAGCCCACCCCACATGATGGTCCTGCGAGATGTCTCGAAGAGCGACCTGCCTGGGCTGAAGCGCCTGGCGGCAGTGCTCAACAGCGTCAACCTGCCGCACAACGACGACGTGCTGGCGGGCCTCATCGAGAAGTCGGTGAAGAGCTTCACCGGCAAGGTGAAAGACCCGTTCGAGCGTGAGTACCTGTTCGTGCTCGAAGACCTGCGCAACGAGACCATCATCGGCACGTCGATGATCATCGCGCAGCACGGCACGTGGGACGCGCCGCACATCTATTTCCAGGTGACCGAGGCCGAGACGTACTCGGCGACCATCGACAAGCACTTCAGGCACAAGGTGCTCTCCATTGGGTACAACTACGAAGGCCCGACCGAGATCGGCGGCCTCGTCGTCGACCCGCCATACCGCTCTGGGCCCGAGAAGCCGGGCAAGCAGCTGTCGTACGTGCGCTTCCTCTTCATGGCGATGCACAAGAAGTTGTTCCGCCAGCGCGTGCTCGCCGAGCTGTTGCCGCCGTTGCTGCCCGATGGCCGCAGCGCGCTGTGGGAGAGCATCGGCAAGAAGTTCACCGAGCTCGAGTACACCGAGGCCGACAAGCTCTCGCGCCAGAACAAGGAGTTCATCAAGGAGCTGTTCCCGAGCTCCGACATCTGGGCGACGTTGTTCCCCGAGAAGGTGCAGAAGCTCATCGGAGAGGTCGGCCCCGAGACGCGCGGCGTGCAGCGCATG
>JAEUJR010000416.1 GCA_016793585.1 Archangium sp. | reverse complement strand
CGACGGCTTCGAAGACGAAGACGGCTGCCCCGAGCTCGACAACGACGACGACGGCACGCCCGACGTGAAAGACCAGTGCCCCGTCGAGGCCGAGACGAAGAACGAGATCAAAGACGACGACGGCTGCCCCGACACCGCGCCCGATGCCGACAAAGACGGCGTCGCCGACACCATCGATCGCTGCCCGTACGAGCCCGAGAACCTCGACGGCGTGCGTGATGACGACGGCTGCCCCGAGTTCCCGCAACCCGCTCAGCTCGCCCTCGCGAAACTGCTCGCACCCAAGCCAGAGCACGCGATGCTGCTCCCGCCGACCGCCTCGTCCGAAGACGGTGTGAGAGCGCCGCCTCCTGCCGACAGCGACAAAGACGGCGTCGACGACGAAGCCGATCGCTGCCCCATCACCGCCGAAGATCGCGACGGCTTCGAAGACGAAGACGGCTGCCCCGAGCTCGACAACGACGACGACGGCGTGGCCGACAAGAAAGACCGCTGCCCCGAAGAGGCCGAGACGATCAACGGCTCGAAGGACGACGACGGCTGCCCCGACGAGGTGCCCGACGTCGACAAGGACGGCGTCGACTACGAAGACGATCGCTGCCCGCTCGAGCCGGGAAACTCCGACGACGGCTGCCCGCATGAGCCGCTTCCCGCCCTCGCGCTCGATGGCTTCCCGGGAGCGCCCAAGACGACGGAACCGAAAGCGCCCGACGCACCTGAGCCTGCCGTCACCGCCGCCACCGACTTCGACAAAGATCAGATCGCCGACGAGGCCGACCCCTGCCCCATGAGCGCGGAAGATCGCGACGGCTTCGAAGACGAAGACGGCTGCCCCGAGCTCGACAACGATCACGACGGCATCGAAGACGCGAAGGACAAGTGCCCGTTCGAGGCCGAGTCCATCAACGGCAAGAACGACGTCGACGGCTGCCCCGACCCGGGTGAAGGCGCGGTCGTCGTCGAGAAGAAGCAGGTCACCATCAAGGGCGTCATCGGCTTCAAGAGCGCGTCGGCGACGCTGCAGCCGGCCGCGATGCCTCTGCTCCAGCAGGTGGCGTCGACGTTGAAGGCCGCCTCGACGATCTCGCTCGAGATTCAGGGCCACACCGACGACGTCGGCGCTGCGAAGAAGAACATCGAGCTGTCGAAGCGCCGCGCCGAGACCATTCGCCAGGTGCTCATCAAGAACGGCGTCTCGCCCAAACGCCTCATCGCCACGGGCTTCGGCCCCACGCGCCCACGCGCCAGCAACAAGACGGCGGCGGGGCGTGAACAGAACCGCAGAGTCGAGTTCCTGATCATCGGAGAAGCACAATGACCAAACTCCTCGTCACCCTCGCCGCCCTGATCGCGAGCTCGGCCGCTGCTGCCGATCGCTGCGGCGGCGTGAAGCTCGAGGCCGGCTTCATTCGCCTCGGAAAGCCCGTCACCGAAGCGTGGGCGAAGACGGCCGAAGGCCAGGGCTGCTTCGCTGATCTCGCGAAGGAGATCGAAAAGTACCGCCTCGTGCGCGCCGTCACCGTCGCCGCGATCGTTCCCGACGCGGACCGTGCGAACGGCAAAGGCCTCGCGTCGGCCAAGGCCATCGCTGCAGCGCTCGTCGAAGCGGGCCTTCCGAAAGCGCGCGTGTTCGGTCTTGCCCCCGCACCACAGAGAACCGACTCGATGGGCATCTCGCTGCGCTACGTCGAGCGGGCGCCTGATGAAGTCGTCGCGCGCATCGCCGCCGCTGCGGGAGCCACCTTCCTCGGCGCCGACGAGACCTCACTCAAGCCGTGCGAAGCCGGCATGCCCGTTCTCGTGAACGAGATCGTCAAGACCGGCCCGAACTCGAAGGTGACGATTCACCTGAAGGACGGCAGCGGCATCGAGGTGAAGCCAGAGTCGATGATCAAGATGGCCGTGCTCGCGATTCCAGCCGGTGGTGATCGTCAGGTGAAGATCGACATTCTCACGGGCGGCATCGTGGCCGACGTGCGCAAGGCGGCGCAGGGCTCGCGGTTCGAAGCGTCGAGTCGAGTGGCGGTCGCTTCGGTGCGCGGCACGCAGTTCCGTTTCGGGGTTGATGAGAGTGGAGGCTCGAGGCTCGAGACGCTCGAAGGCGTCGTCGCCATCGCGCCCTCGAACGACCCTGCGGCAAAGCCCATCGAAGTGCCGGCCGGTCAGGGCACGGTGATGTCGGTCGATGGAAAGACGTCGCCGCCGTCGAAGCTGCCCGAGGCTCCGCTCATCGGGGGTCCGCTCAAGGGCCCGCTGGGCGCCGAAGCCCGCTTCGAATGGCAGCCCGTCGCCGACGCCGCCTCGTACAAGGTCGAGCTCGCGCGCGACGCCGACTTCCTCGTCGAGCTCTCCACGCAGACGGTGAACGCGACGACGCTCTCGTGGCCCGAGGCGCTGCCGAAGGGCAAGTGGTTCTGGCGCGTCAGCGGCGTCGACTCCAAGGGCTTCGAGGGCGCGACGTCGAAGGTCTACGCCTTCACGGTGGGGAAATGACCAACCGCCGCGCCGACGTCGCCGGGCTGTCGTTTCTCGCCATCGCTGGAGCCGCGTGG
>JAEUJR010000362.1 GCA_016793585.1 Archangium sp. | reverse complement strand
CGAGGGTGCCGATGGTCGTGTTCGAGAGAAAGTTCAGCACCCGTCGATTCACCTCGGCGCGGGGCAGGGCGAACACGGCTCCATCGAAGCACTGCGAAGTCGCCAGCTGGGCTGCGTCGATTCCCGAGAGCGGCTCGAGCGCTTCGTGCTGCGCCTTCTTCAACGCGACGAAGGACTTCACCGGGTGCCGCCCGGGCTGACCGACGTTGTCTTCATCGGAGCGAAACGGCGTGCCCGCCGCGCTGCCATCGGGGAAGAGCTGAACGATCTCGTCGGTGAGCAGCCCGAGCCCCGTCGATCGGCACAGCCGCGAGAGCGTCGACTTGCCATCGCCCGACTTGCCCGACGCGACGAGCGCGACGTTTCCATCGGTGATGGCGCTCGCGTGAATGAGCAGCCCGCCGCGCCGGGTGGCGACGAGGTACCAGGCCAGCCGCAACACGAGCTCGCCCTGGAACATGCCGTCGGGCACTTCGACGTCGAGCCGGTCTCCTTCGAGCAGGTAGCGGCAGCGCCCCAGTGGGCCCTCGGCCACCTTCGCGTGCTCGGGCAGGCTCGCGTGCCGGTGAATCGTCAGCGCCGGAACGCCGCTCGAGACCGAGAACGCGCCGAGGTGCACCCGCGGGCGCGACATGTCGGCGAGCGTGGCCTCGACCCGAATCACCGAACCTGCGCAGTCGAAGTCGAAGAAGGCCACGTCAGCTCCAGGGCTCGAACATCACCCCTCGTGCCTCGAGCAGCGCCTTCGATTCACGCGCACAGAACGTCGCCAGCTCGACCTCGCGCTGCGCCGAGTACCCGCTCGTCACCTGCGACGGTGCGAAGCCCGGGTGACACATGAGCTCGACGACGCCCTCGGCCGGGAGCGACTGAACGACCTGCGCGAACTGCTCCTTCGTCCACCACGCTGACTTGCCCGCGTCGCCGATGAAGACGTCGTTGGTGCGAACGCCGAGCTCGTGCAGCGCCTGTCGCATCGGCGCATCGATGCTGCGCACGGCAAGCCCACGCGCCTTCGCTGCACGGGCGAGTCCACCAAGAACGGCGGGCACGGTGTGCAGGTGTTTGTGCACGTCGATGTGCGTGGCCGCTCTTCCGACCAGCGCCTGCAGCCGGTCGAGCTGCGCGAGCGTCTCGGCTTCCACGAACGCGGCCTCGAGCGCGTGTGCCTGCGACTCGACGAACTCGTGAGAAGGCCGAGAGACCGATCGCCACCGCGCGAGGTTCAGGTGCAGGCCGATGGAGAGCCCCTTCGCGCGCGTCGCCGCCTCTTCCGAGTGCGGGGTGTTCACCATCATCGTGGTGCTCGAGACGACGCCGTCACGCATGGCCTGCTCGATGCCGCGCGAGACGGCCGGGTCGTACCCGAAGTCGTCCGCGTTCAAGATGACGCGTCTCATGGCGCGCACGAGGCGATGAGCTTGTCGGCGTCGGCGGGGAAGCGCTCTTTCAGGCGCTTCTTCACGTCGTCGAGCTCGGCCGTCGTCTGCTGCTGCACCTCGAGCTCACACAACGCCACCAGCGGGCGGGAGTCGTCACCCGCGAGCTTGTCGGCCTCGAGGTACTCGGCGCGCGCCTGCCTGGCGTCACCCTTCTGATAGAGCACCGCGGCCCGGTAGTAGTGGCCCTCCATCAGGTCGGGCTTCTCCTTCACCGCGCGCGCGAGCAGCCTCAACGCCTCGTCGGGCTGTTCCTTGCGGAACTTCACGAAGCCGAGCTCGGCAGCGGCCTCGGGCTGAAACCCCTTCTTGAGCACCTGCGACAACACGTCGGCGGCTTCGTCGAGACGACCCGACTGCGACAGCCAGTGCCCCTGCCGCGAGAGAATGCGCACGTCGCCCGTCTTCTTCTTCGCGGCCTTCGTCCACGCCTCGAGCGCGCCTGGAACGTCGCCCTGCATCTCTCGCAGCTCGGCCATCAGCACCTCGGGCCTGACGTCGTCGGGCGCGATGGCGATGGCCTCGGCGACCTCGGTCTCGGTGCGTTTGCCTTTGCGCAGGTTCATCGCGGCGCGGCCCTTGAGCAGGTGCGGCTCGACGTTCTTCGGGCTGCGCTTGAGCCAGCCGTCGGCGACCTCGTCGGCAATGGCCCACTGCTTGTTCGCCACCAGCAGCTCGCCGACCTGTTGCAGCTGCGCCTCGGAGACGTCGGGCGCCTGCGCGACCGCGAGCAACGCCTTGCCCTTCGCCTCCGGCGTCGTCGCCTGTTCGGCCTTCGCGAGCAGAACCTCGGCCGTGGCCGAGCTGCCTCCGAAGACGGCAATGGCCACGCCCGCGAGCACCACGAGCCCGACGACGGCGCCGATGAGCGGCACGTTCGACCGCTTGCCCTGAGGCTTCTCGGGCTCGACCTTCGCGGGAGCCGGCGCGGGAATGTGAATGGCCGCGCCACTGGCCGGCGCCGGGGCCTGCGAGGGCTGCGGCGTGTAGGCCGGTACTTCGCGCATCGTCGGCGCCTGTTGCGAGGCCCGTGCAGGGCTGGCCGAGGTCGGCGGCAGCTCGTGTTCGCCCAGGGCAGGCCCCGTGGGCTCGACCCCGTGCGCTGGAGAGCGGCCGAAGTCTTCGGGCTTCATGCCCGGCACCGACGGGTCGGCCTCGCGCGCCTTGCGCAGCGTCTCTCGGCGTTTGTCCGACTGCGGGAACATCTGACCGACGTAGGCCGCGACCTCTGCGTTCGTCGCGAGCTGGGCCTCGCCACCGACCATCTCCATCGCGTCGATGAAGGTGCCCATCGACTGGAAGCGTGAGTCGGGGTTTCGGTTGAGCGCGGTGAGACAGACGGCCTCGAGCGAGCGCGGCAGCGACGGGTCGAACTGCGACGGTGGCTGCAGCTTGCCCTCGGCGATCTTCATCACCACTTCGTCGACGCTGTTGCCGGTGAAGGGGCGCCGCCCGCACATCTG
>JAEUJR010000360.1 GCA_016793585.1 Archangium sp. | reverse complement strand
GACAGGTCTGTTGATCTCTTGTGCACACCTGAGCATCCTCCGCCGCCGCTTCTGGCCGGAGCGCACACCCACGTGCACAGCTGAGGTCTTTGTCATGGTCCACACCCGTTCAACCCACACCCTCGCCGCGCTCGTCTTGTCTGCGCTCACGCTCTGGGGCTGCGACTGCGGCGGCCCGACGGTCAGGCTGAAGTTCGGCGTGCTGCAGGTGCTCTGGAAGGACCCGGCGACGGGCGAGGTGGTTCGTTCACGAGACGCGACCTACGACTTCGGCACCGCGCTGGTGGGCGAGACGAAGCCGTTGGTGATGACGATTCGCAACGATGGTGAAGGCGCGCTCACGCTGAACTCGCTCGAGCGCGTCGAGGGCGACACGACGTCGATCGCCCCGAACCTCACCAACGGAGCGCCGTTCTTCGTCGACTTCCGGCCCGACACGGTGGTGCCGCCGGGCACGCAGGTCGAGTTCCAGATGACGTTCAGCCCGACGGCGCTGCAGGGTGGGTTCCTGTCGAAGCTGAAGCTGGTGTCGTCTGGCACGCGCACGGAAGACTCCGACGCGACCATCACGCTGAAGGCGCAGGGTGAGAAGGGCGCGTGCGAGCTGCCCGCGCTCATCGACTTCGGCAACGTGCCGGTGGGCGAGACGCTGACGTACTCGGTGGAGTTCAAGAACACGACGAACGTCGCGGCCGCTGGAGAAGCGGGCCCCATCACGGGCAACGACGCCGCTGCCTTCGGGTACAAGAACGCGGGCCTGCCGGGCTCCATCACGGTGCAGCCGATGTCGGCGTTCAAGGTCGAGATCACCTTCACCCCGACCGAGAAGCGGGAGTACCAGGCGCGCGTGACGCTGCGTGGGGCCGGCGGCTGCCCGCCCGTCGACGCGGTGATTCGCGCGGTCGGCAGCGACGACGTGCTCACGTGGACGCCGTCGCGCCTCAACTTCGGTCTCGTCTCGCCGGGCTTCGACTCGGTGAAGGAAGTGACGTTCACCAACACCTCGAACGTGCCCATCACGCTGACGCAGATCACCACCTCGATGCCGACCGACTTCTTCCACCGTGTGGCGGTGGGCGCAGACGCGACGGTGTTCACGGTGCCCGGCGGTGGCATGCCGCAGAAGATGAAGGTGGCGTGCAGCCCGTCGGGGCTGGGGGCGCGGCCGACGTCGACGCTCACCTTCCGCACGGGCCTCAACAAGACGCCGGTCGGCACCATCACGCTCGACTGCACGGGCGGTGGCCCGAAGATTCGTGTGACGCCGCGGCCCAACGTCTCGTTCGGGCGCGTGGGCTACTTCGCCGGCAACACGACGTTCTCGGTGAACCGCCGGGTGAACGTGCAGAACGTGGGCGTGCCGCCCCGCACACCCGACCCGACGTTCAACCTCTTTCTCGGCTCGGTCGACATGACGAGCGGCATGGTGGGCAACCTGCCCTTGTTCGAGCTGACGCCGAAGAACGCCATCACCGAGATGGATGAGTTCACGGTGAGCCTGTTCAGCAACTACGACCCGATGACGGGCATCGCGCCAGTGGCTGGGCAGAACTCGCTCGACCTGGTGGTGACGCTGCACCCGAAGTCGGTGGGCCGCAAAGAGGCCGAGCTCGTCATCTATTCGAACGACTCCGCCGACCCCGAGGTGAAGCTGCTCGTCTCGGCCGACGTAGAGCAGCTGCCGCCGTGCAACTACCGGGTGACGCCGATGACGGCGAACTTCGGCCTGGTGACGCCGGGCACCACGAAGGACCTGCCCATCACCATCACGAACCTCGGCACCGCGGCGGGCGACAAGTGCTTCCTCTCGGGCATCGACCTCGCGGCCGGCAGCCACCCGGCGTACTCCATCGTCGGCGGGCCCATCGCCGAGAAGGAGCTGCTGCCGCAGGAGTCGTGGCAGGTGGTGGTGCGCGTGACGCCGCCGGGCCCCGTGCCGACGACCATCACCACGCTGTCGGGTGAGCTTCAGTTCAACGTGACCTCACCGACGGCCCCGCAGGCGAAGGTGCCGCTGCGCACGTCGGTGGGCCCTTCGTGTCTGGCCGTGACGCCCGACCCGCTCGACTTCGGCACCGTGAAGTACGTGGCGCCGCCGGGCATGCGCTGCTCGAGCGCGCCGCGCACGCTCACCGTCTACAACGTGTGCAGCTCGCCGGTGACGCTGCGGTCGTTCGGCCTGCAGGCGGCCGCGGGTCAGCAGCCGGGTGGGCCGAACTGCGCGGGCGGCATGCCCTGCCCCGAGTTCTTCATCACGCAGTCTCCGATGATTCCCACCAACGGGTACACGCTCAACGCGGGCCAGCTCGTCACGTTCCAGGCGCGCTACTCGCCCATCGACATCGGGGCCGACACCGGCGCCGTGAGCATCGAGGCGCTGCAGTCGGGTCAGACGGTGACGTACCTGGTCGGCCTGCAGGGGCGCGGCGACCCGAGCGGCCAGCAGACCGACACCTTCATGCAGGACATGCAGCCGAAGGCCGACATTCTGCTCGTCGTCGACGACTCGGGCTCGATGGGTGACAAGCAGCAGAGCCTGTCGACGAACTTCAGCTCGTTCATTCAGTACGCGGCGTCGGCCGGCGTCGACTACCAGATTGGTGTCATCACCACGACGACCGGAGAGGTCTGCCCTCCTGGTTTCCCCTGCCCCACTCCGGCGACGCTGGGCGACGGCATTCTGCGCACCATCAGGCCCGGGCAGGCCAATCAGATCGGCCCCATCATCAGGTCGAACACGCCGAACGTCGGGCAGGCGTTTCAGCAGCTCGTGAACGTCGGCACTGATGGCTCGGGCACCGAGCAGCCGCTCGAGACCGCGGTGATGGCGCTGACGCCTCCGAAGATCGTCACCGAGAACGCCGGCTTCCTGCGCACCGACGCGAACCTGGCCATCGTCGTGGTGTCTGACGCAGGCGACCAGTCGAACCAGCCGCTGAGCTACTACGAGAACCGGCTCATCAACGTGAAGGGCTTCAACCGGCTCTCGTTCTTCACCTTCAGCGCCATCGGCCCGTTCCTCGGGAGCGCGCCCTCGGGCTGCACCTACGACGGCGGTGGTGACCCGCAGCGGTATGCAGGCATCGTGACCCGCACGGGTGGCGTGCGTGAGGAGATCTGCACGAACAACTGGTCGACGGCGCTGCAGGGGCTGGGTCGTACGGCCTTCGGCTTCCGCACGATGTTCTTCCTCGGCAACTCGCCAGATCTCACGGGCGGCCAGATGCTGAACGTGCAGATCAACAACAACGCGGTCGCGGGTGGCGGAGCGTGCGCCAATGGCCAGCCGACGTCGGGAGCCTGGTGCTACGACGCGGCGGCGAACGCGGTGCGCTTCACGGCGATGACGACGCCGGCAGCAGGCCAGACGTTGACGGTGGCGTACCAGACCGCCTGCTTCTGACGGCCAACGAGGCGCGATGAACGACGGCAGCATCGGGCGACCGGTGCTGCCGTTCTCGTTTCGGGGCTCGCCCTGGTTCACATTCCTTCACACGACCTTCACGCGGGGCCGCGAGGGGGCGTGGGAGAAGGCCGGCCATGACTTCTGCCAAAGCCATGCTCGGGGCCATCGCGGGGCGGTTCCTGTTTCGGGTGTCGAGGGTCGACGCGGTGCAGGCGTTTGGAAGGTTCCGCCGCGTCGAGGTGTCAGGGGCGTCGCTGCGTGAGGTGGCGTGGCGGCCCGGCGACAAGGTGCAGGTGTTTCTTCCCGACGTGGGCATGCGCACGTACACGCCGCTGTTCTGGGAAAGCCGTGGGGCGACGGCGCTCCTCGCGTACGGGCACGGCGAGACCCCGGGCGCCGTCTGGGCGAAGGGCGTGAAGGTGGGCGACGAGGTGTCGTTCTTCGGCCCGCGGCGCTCCATCGAGGTGTCTGACGTCGAGGCGCCGCTGGTGGTGTTCGGCGACGAGACGTCGGTGGCCCTCGCGCTGGCGTTGGCGGCGGCGAGACCGACGCGCAATGTGACGGCGGTGCTCGAGGTGAACGAGCGCGCCGAGGTGAGGGCAGCCCTCGACGCGAATGGCTCGTTGCTCGACGTGCACCTCGTCGAGCGCGTGAGCGGGAACACGCACCTGCCGGTCGCGGTGGAGCACCTGCGCAGCGCTCTTCGCGCTGGAGCGTTCGGCGTGTTCACCGGCCACGCGTCGAGCCTTCAGGTGGTGAAGCAGGCGCTGCGCGGGCTCGAGTTCGGGTCGAAGACGAAGGCCTACTGGGCCGATGGGAAACGCGGCCTCGACTGACGCATCGCGAACGGTACCCGCGCCTTCGGCGAAAGGGCTTCACGCGCCCACGAGGCCGCTCTCGAGCAGGGCGTCGCGGAGCACCTGGGCATCGTCGGCGTCAGCGAGCTCGACGCGTGCGCGGCCCGACTCCACAACGACGGTCAACGGCCCCGAGAGCCCACCCACTGCGACGCGCCACGCCGCGGCCTCGGGTGACGGCGGCGCCCATCGAGGGGTGACGACGACGCGCTCCTGCGCCCAGGTGCCCTCGGCCGTGACGGTCGGCACGCCACCGAGCTCGAGGCGCTTCGAAAGAAAGGCGACCACCTGCTGCACGAGCGCGGGGAGCGGCGCGGTGAGCAGAAGCAGCTGCGGCAGCGTCACCCGGCTCGACAGCCGCGAGGCGTGCACCGTCACCAGTTGGGCCAGGAAGTGCTCGTTCGCCAACAGGCGCGCGCGAAGCACGGCGAGCTCGGGGTTCTCGAACGGGTCTCGCGGCAGGAACACGCTCGGCTGCCCGCGCAACGAGAACTCGGTGAACGTGGGCCGGCCGTCGTCGAGCACCGCTTCGAGGAGCGTCTTCTTCCACAACGCGCGCAGGCCCGCGTCGAGCGTGTCGAACGAGCCCTCGAGGCTCGGGTCACTCTCACGGTCGAACGTGTCTGACGACCACAGCTCCCACGCCATGCGTCACGGCCTCGGGCGGCGCAGCAGGCCCGCCTCGCTCGGGAAGCCGACTGCCACCACGAACAGCGCAGGCGTCATCTCGTGCACGCTAGTCGAAGCCACCGCTGCGTACGCTGTGGCTCATGAAGACACGGCAGCCGGTCTGGTGATCGTCGAAGCCGTGCCCGAGGAAGGCGCCGAGTTCGACGGCTCGTTCTCGTCTCAGCTCGACCCCGAACAGCCGCCTGCGCTGCTCCCTCACGACACCGAACGGCGGCCCTCGCTGCGAACGACCTCAGGTTCTGGTGCGTTGGCAGTGGGGGCAGCTGCGCTCGATCGACTCGGAGTCGCGCGACGGCCGGGTGATGGTGGCGCAGGTGGACTGCGGCGGGTTCGTGCTCCCCGCGCCCCTCGACGTCGCCGACCGGGAGCCGGCTGGCCTTCGTCATCGCCGAGCTCGAGGTGTGGCGGAGTCAGTAGAAGCCTTCGCGGCGGGCGTACCGCTCGGCGCGCTCCGCGTCGTACTTCTTTCCATCGAAGCCCTCGCACAGCGCCTCGTGAATCTGGCCGTTCGTCGGCAACACGTCGCGAGAGACGAAGCGCTCGGGGTTCCACAAGTCTGACCGCAGCAGGGCCTTGGAGCACTGCGTGTACGCTTCGAGCACGTCGACGAGAATGCCCAGCTTCGGCACCTTGCCTTCGACGGCGCAGGGCGCGAGCAGTGTCTGGTCGGTGACGAGCGTGGCGCGGCCGTTGACCCGAAAGGTGTCGCCCACGCCGGGAATCACGAAGAGCAGCCCGACGTGGGGGTTGGAGATGATGTTGCGGAGCGAGTCCGCGAGGCGATTGCCGGGCCGCTCGGGCACGAGGAGCGTGACGTCGTCGAGAATTCGAACGAACCCGCGCGGGTCTCCACGGGGGCTCACGTCGCACGCGCCGGTGGCGTCGGCCGTGGCCAGGCAGAGAAACGGCGAGCGCTCGATGAACTGGCGGGTCAGCGCGTTGAGCCGCGTGGCCACCTTCTGCTGCACGATGGCGAGCGGCGCTCCGAGCAGCGCGCGCAGCTCGGGCTCCGAGGTGATGACGGCAGAGGTGAGGCGGTGCATGCGGCGAGCGTAGGCCGTGAGCACGGCGACGGCTGCCCGGTTCGAGGAGCCGCGCTTCTGCGAGACGTCAGCGCTGCTCGTCGGGGAACAGCGGCAGGCCTGCGCTCAGGCGAAGCCCGGCGCGCGCGGTGGCGAGCTCGGTGCGGGCCTGAATCTGCGCGACCTCGGCGCCGAACACGTCACGCTCGGCCTGAATGACGTCGACCTGGGTCGCGGCACCGACGGCGTAGCGATCTTTCGCCACCTGGCTCGCGCGCTGCGCTGCGGCCACCTGGGCCTGCACGAGGTCGGCCTTCTGCCGCGCCGCTTCGAGGCGGTTCCAGTCCTGGAAGATCTGGTCTCTCGCCTGCAGCCGGGCTCGCTCGGCGGCCAGCTTCGCGGTCGCTTCGGCCGACGACTGCACCTGCATGTTCTGGAACGTGGGCACGTCGATGCGCCACTGCAGGCCGATGCCTGCGTTGTAGACGGCCGACTGGTTCTGGAAGCCGGTCGCGTTGGTGAACCGCTGGGTGAACTGGCCGCTGACGACGGGCACGAGCGCGAGGCGGGAGGCGGTGGCGAGCTTGCCGGCCGCTTCGGCGTCGAGGTCGGCAGACCTGATGGTCGGCAGCTCGGAGACACGCTCTTCGAACGTCGTCACCGCGGCCTCGGCGTGCAGGTCGTCGGTGGGCAGCGCGACGTCGGCGGGCGGCTCGAGGAACGAGACGGTGTTGAGCGAGCGGCGAGTGGTCGACACGAGCGACTCGACGTCGGCGAGCGTCTGCCGGTTGCGGGCGAGCTCGGCGCGGGCGCGCATCTGCTCGAGCTCGGTGGCGGCTCCGGCGCCGACCCGAATCTCGATGAGCTTGAGCTGCGCTTCGGCGACGCCGACCGACTTCCTGGCCGACTCGCGCACGGCGAGGGCCGCGGCGTACCCGTAGTAGGCGCCGACGACCTGACGCTTCACGAGGTCGCGGGTCAGCTGCTCGCGCTCGGCGGCCGACTGCTGCGCCGTGTTCGACGCGAGCGCGCGGAACCACCGGGTCGTGTCGATGAGCGGCACGTCGACGCGCAGGGCCGCGTCGAGCTGATCGAGGGGGCTGATGACCAGCTTCGTCACCATGCCCGTCGCGGGGTTGGGAAAGTTCGCGACGGCCTCGAACTGGTTGTGCGTCCACGTGGCGCTCGCCGCGAGCGACGGCAACAGGCCAGTCCACGCGGCGCGGAACTCGGCTTCGGCGCGCTGCCGCTGCTCGAGCGAGATGCGCCGGTCGACGTTCTGCTCGTCGGCGCTCGCCAGAAAGTCCTTCAACGTCTTCGGCTGCGCCAACGCCTGCGCCGACACCAACGCCATCACCACACCGAGCGTCTTCACTTGCCTGCCTCCGAAGGGATGACGCCGTGCGGGTTCGTCAGGTCGTCGGGAGAGCGCACCTCTTCGGTCTCGTCCTCACGCCGGTACCGTTTGAAGAACAGCACGATGTCGTCGAAGAACGAGTACGCGACGGGCACGGCGAGCAGCGTCAGCACGAGCGAGAGCGTCTGCCCGCCGACGACCACGCCTGCGGTCGCCTTGTTGTAGCCGGCGCCGATGCCCTTCGAGGTGACGAGGGGAATCATGCCGGCCACGAACGCGAGCGTCGTCATCAAGATGGGGCGCAAGCGGTCTTTGTTCGCCTGGACGATGGCCTTGAGCCGCCAGGCCTTTTCGAGCTGCCGCTTGATGCTGGCGGGCTTCGCGGGGTTGGCCTTCGCCAGCGCGGTGTCGACGGCGGCCTTGCCCAGCTCGCGGTCGAACAGCTCGTGCAGGTCGCCCTGGGTCGCCGACCACGACTGGCCGCGATCGATGATGCGGTAGGCGGCCTCGAGCAGGCCCTTGCCGGCGTCACGCAGGTGGTTGGTGTGGTCGATCTGCAGAATGGCGTTCTTCTTCACGACGCCGAACAACACGAAGATGCCGAGGCCCGAGTACAGGTCGAGCGCCTGGTCGAAGAGAATGACCGACAGAATCGCGTACGGCAGCGTCAGCGGCAGCGAGATGAGAATCGTGACCGGGTGCAGCCACGACTCGAACTGCGCCGCGAGGATGAGGTACATGAAGAGCATCGAGGCGAGCAGACCGAGCACGAAGCTCAGCGCGACCTCTTTCATGATCTTCGTCTGGCCCTGGGGCCGCGCCGAGAAGCCCTTGGGCAGCTGCTTCACCTCGTCGTCGAGCACGCTCACCACGGCGTCACCGATGGCGCCTTCGTTGGCGCCGGGCTTGCCGTTGAGCAGGAAGGTGACCTGCCGCTCGCGCTGGTAGCGCTGAATGGTCGACGGGCTGGTGCCGGGGTCGAGCCGCACGACGTCGGCGAGGGCGACGAGGCCACCCTTGCGGCTCGGCACGGTGAGCAGCTGAAGGTTGTCTTCGCTGGTGCGGTACTCGGGCAGCGCGCGCACGCGCACGTCGTACTGCTCGCCGCCTTCGGCGTACGTCGACACCTTCTGACCGGCGACGAGCAGCTGCAGCGCCTGCGCGACGTCGACGACCTGCACACCGAGGTCTGCGGCGCGCTGGCGATCGATGGTGACGCCCAGCTCTGGCTTGCCGACGACGAGCGTCGAGTCGACGTCGACCGCGTCGGGAATCTTGCGGAGGCGCTCGAGCACCCGCTCGTTGGCCTCGGTGAGCAGCTTCAGGTCGGGGCCGGCGATGAGGTACTGAATGCGGGCCGTCGCCTGGCCGCCGCCGAACTCGTTCACGTCGGCCACGTTGACGCGCAGGTCTTTGGGCAGCTGCGAGAGGATCTTCTCGCGCACGACGCCCTTGAGCTCGTTCTGGGTGATGGTGCGTTTGTCTGGCGCCAGCAGCTTCACGTAGATGCGCGCCTGGTTGGGAGTACGAGCCGGGTCGTCACCGATGGTGACGAGCGTGGCGGTGACCTCGGGCAGGTCTCGAATCTGCCGGGCGACCCGCTCACCGATGAGCTCTGCGGCGGCGACGCTGCGGCCCTCGGGCAGGCGCACGACCACCTCGAACTGGGCACGGTCGTCGATGGGCAGGAAGCCCTTGCGCGCGCGTTTGGCGAGCGGGCCCATGGAGGCGAGCGAGGCGATGGCGGCGATGAGCACGATCCACCGGTGGCGCATGACGAAGGCGAGCACTGCGCCGTAGCCGCGCTCGACGGGCCGGTAGCCGAAGTCGACGACGCGCTCGAGCACCGACTTGCGGTGGTCACCCTTCTTCTTCTTCTCGAGCCAGTAGGCCGCGAGCGTCGGGGTGAGCGTGAAGCTGACGAAGAGCGAGACGGCGATGCTGAACGACATGGTGATGCCGAAGCTGCCGAGGAAGCGACCGGGAATGCCGGCGATGAAGGCGATGGGCAGGAAGACGGCGATGAGCGACAGGGTGGTCGCGAGCACCGCCAGGCCGATCTCCTTCGTGCCTTCGATGGCCGCGCGTTTGGGGTCGTAGCCCTTCTCTTCGACGTACTTGAAGATGTTCTCGAGCACGACGATGGCGTCGTCGATGACGATGCCGACGGCCAATGCGAGCGCCAGCAGCGTGATGGTGTTGAGCGTGTAGCCC
>JAEUJR010000359.1 GCA_016793585.1 Archangium sp. | reverse complement strand
TTCGCGTCGTCTCATGGCGCGCACCGTGCCGAACTCATGGACCAGCCAGAAGGTCCAGTTTCGACATTTCTGCTAGTCCATGCGTCATGGCTTCCTGGAACGTGACGTTGACCGACGCTGGCCCTGCCGAGGCGCCGGTGTTTCTGCGCATCACCCACGGCGTCATCGAAGACATTCGCCGTGGCCGCCTGAAGCCGGGGCAACGCCTGCCTGGTACGCGCGCCTGGGCGAACGCGCTCGACGTCAACCGCAACACCGTCGTCGCGGCGGTGGCCGAGCTCGAAGCGCAGGGCTGGGTGCGCTCGACGCCGACGCGCGGCACGTGGGTGCAGGAGCAGCTGCCCGTCGAGCCCCGCCTCGCCCGGCGACCGGGCCTGCCACCACTCGCCGTTCACCTCGCGCCGCCGCCGCCGTTCCTCACCGACCGCCGCTTCACCCTGCCCGACGACGTCATGCACCTCTCGGCGGGAACGCCTGACCCGCGCCTCTTTCCCGTCGAGCTCATCGCGCGCACCTGGCGGCGGGTCGTGCGGCGAAAGGGCCGGCACCTGCTCGAGTATGGAGACCCCGCCGGACATCCCTCGTTGCGGCGCGCGCTCGCGAACATGGTGGCCGACCTGCGCGGCGTGCCGGCGACGATGGAGCAGGTCGTCGTCACTCGCGGCAGTCAGATGGCGCTCGACCTCATCGCGAGAGCGGTCGTTGCTCCCGGCGAGACGGTGGCCGTCGAGGCGCTCGGCTACCGGCCCGCGTGGGACGCGCTGCGGCTCATCGGCGCGCGGCTCGAGCCCATTCCCGTCGACGACGAAGGACTGAACGTCGACGCGCTCGCGAAGGTGATGCGACGCCGCCGCGTGCGCGCCGTGTACGTGACGCCGCATCACCAGTACCCGACGACGGTGACGATGTCGGCTGCGCGACGGCTCGCGCTGCTCGAGCTCGCGCGGAAGCACGGCGTGCTGATCATCGAAGACGACTACGACCACGAGTTTCACTACCAGGGCCGGCCCGTGCTGCCGCTGCTCGCAGGTGACGACAGCGGCGTGGTGGCGAGCGTCGGCACGCTCTCGAAGGTGCTCGCTCCGGGGTTGCGGCTCGGCTTCATCGTCGCTCCGACCGAGCTCGCGCAACGCGTGGCACGTCTTCGCGCCGTGATGGACCGGCAAGGCGACCACCCGATGGAGGCGACGGTGGCCGAGCTCATCGAAGAGGGCGAGCTGCAGCGGCACGTGCGGAAGATGCGCGTCGTCTACGAGCGGCGGCGTGACGCGCTCGCGAAGCTGCTCGAGACCCGGCTCGGCGACACATTGTCATTCGAGCTGCCGACGGGCGGAATCTCGTTGTGGGCGAAGGTTCGCCGACCGCTCGCGCTCGACACCTGGCTCACCCGTGCGCAGCAGCGCGGCGTCGTGGTGAACCCGGGCTCCGTCTATCGCTTCGATGGGCACGAGCCCGGCGCGCTGCGGCTCGTGTTCGCGCGCTTCACCGAGAAGGAGCTCGCGAGCGCCGTCGAGGTGCTTCGTGCAACGGCGCCTCGCTGAAGCACGCATGCTTCGTGCAGCCATCGGTGCTCATGCGACTGACTGCCAGAATTCTCACGATCGGCATGCTGATGACGCCAGTGACAACGCTGGCCTGCCGCTATCAACTGCCATGTCTGGAGTGGATCGCGCCGCGTGACGGCACCTCGGTTCCCGCGAACACTCCCATCTTCGTCGCCGGCTCGCTCGACGGTGGCCTCGCAGTGCTGAGTCAGCACGGGCAGGAGACCTGGTACGCCGCTGGCGAGCTGACGCCCGGTACGAGGCTGTCGCTCCAGGGAACGACCTGCACCGGAGCCGACGCAGGCGCGAGCGTGGAGATCATCGCGCCACAGCCCTTCCCGACCGACGTCGGCAAACTCACGCTCGAAGAGCTCGCGCGCGGCCTTCCGCGCAACCCGTGCGACGACAGCCAATCGGCGACCATTTCGTATCGGGTCTCGCTCGAACCGAACCCGCAGGGTCGCGCCGTGGCTCCCCGTGAGCCGCTTCTTCATCGCGAACTTCGAGCCGCGCCGTCTGCTTCAGCTCACCCGCTTCGGCGAAGTCACGCGCGGTGCCGACGGCGACCCGCTCCCCATCACGACCATCACCGTCGAGTGCAGCGTCGAGCCGACCACCCTCATCGCCTTCCTCGAGATTGCGGGCCGCGACCAACTCGAGACGCAGACGACCTTCACCACGCCCTGCAGACCTCGGGGCTGCTCGTCGGCCGGAACGACGCCGTTCCTTCTCCTGGTCGTGCTCTGGCGGCGCCGAAGCAGCCGCGTGTAGGGTGGCGTCGTGTCGCGCGTTTCATCATTGATGCTCGCGTTGCTCTTCGGCTGTGGCGGGCGTGAAGCGACTTCGCTCACCACCGACCTCGGCGCCGTCGAAGTGGTCGCTCCACCGGTGAAGCCGAACCCGTTCACCACGTCGTGCCTTCAGGTCGCCAGCGCACTCACCTTGCCCGAGGCGAAGGCCCGTTGCTCGCGCTCGAGGGTCGACGCGCCCATCACCAACACCTGCGCCTTTCCCGTGCGGCTCTCGAGCGAGAACAACGGCGCGTTCGGCGTCGCGCGACTTCCACTCGAACTTGGGCCCAACGCCACCGAGACCGCCACGTTCGCGTTTCTGCCCACGTCGAGCGGCCACCAGAACGCCTCGCTCCAGTTGGTCGCCCAGGCCGAGGGCTTCACGCAGCGCACCAGCATCACCCTCGACGGGACCGCAGCCCCGGCAAGAACCGCCAGCGTGGAAGCGCGCGCTCCAGCCCCGACTCCCAGCGAGCTGCTGATCATCGTCGACGACGACGGCCTGCCAGACGCAGAGCGCGAGATTGGCGAAATGGCGCTGTGGCTGTCGGGCACCCTCAACCGTGTCGTCGTCAGTGACCTGGGCGGTTCCGTGCAACGGCCTGATGACATCGCAGTGCTCGCCTCCGAGAGCCCCGCCTTCATCGACCGTTTCACCCGCGCGATGCACCCAGCCCGCTCCGCGGGAAGACGCAGCTGCCACGAGACAGCGTTGCAATTGATGAAGCAGCATCAGCCGCCAGGCTTCTGGGGCACAGACGCGTTCCGACGAACCATCGTGTGCATCATGAACGAGGCCGATCAATCGGACCTGCCCGCGTCATCGATGCTTGGTCAATGGGACGTTCGCTTCGGAGAGACTCCCACGCCATTCCTGGTCGTGGCGCCCTTCGGAAAGCTCGACACCTGCGGGGTCGCTGATACCCGCCTGGAGCAGCTCGCCCTCGAGACAGGAGGCTTCCGCGAGACCCTGTGTGAACCGGGGTGGGGCCGTGTCATCGAAGCGACCGAGCGAACGGGGTGGCCGCTCTTCGTGCTCAAGCTGCCCGTCACGCCGACGGTTCGTTCGGTCGAGCGCCTCGTCGTCACCGTCGACGGAGCTCAACTTCCGTCATCGTTCTGGCGGTTCGACGCCGTGAGAAATGCCGTGCTGATCCCCGCCTCTCCCGAGCCGGGGCAGGTCGTTCGCGCCACGTGGGAAACGTGCGACGACTGACGTGACGCGCGCGTGATGCTGTAACCCGCACATGCGCTCCTTCGTGTTGCTCGTGCTGCTCGCCGGTTGTCGACCCGCGGCGACCGCGTTGAGCGCCACCGACGTCTACGAACGGCTCTCCCCTTCCATCGCGCACCTGTCGATGGGGCTCTCGGGCGGCAGCGGCGTGCTGCTCGACGGCCGCATGGTGCTCACCAACGCGCACGTCGTCTGGCCGCACGAGACGACGCGCGTCACCTTCGCGCCCGACCTCGAGTTCCTCGACGTGCCAGTCAAAGCCGTCGACATCGACGCCGACCTCGCGCTCGTCGGCCCGCTGCCCGGCTCACTCGACCGCAAAGCGCTCTCCATCGTCTCGCCCGAGGGCCTGCCCATCGGCAGCGAGGTGTTCCTCATCGGCTACCCGGGAGAGATCGAAAGTTCCCCCAGCCCGCCATCACGCGCGGCGTGCTCTCGCGCGTTCGTGAAGCGCGCTTCGAGAACCTCACCTTCCTGCAGAGCGACGCCACCATCGTCGGCGGGCAGAGCGGCGGCGCGCTGGTCTCGTCGAAAGGCGACGTCATCGGCATCTCGGGGCTCATCGGCATCGAGCAGTTCGCGCTCGTGCTCTCGGGCGCCGACGTGCTCGCGCGGCTGCCGCGCATCTCGGAGTCGCCTTCTCCCCTCGCCCGCAGCGTCGTGACGCCGAAGCCCTCGCTGAAGCAGCCGTTCTCGTTCGACGCGCTCCATCAGCAAGCGGCGTTCTTCTTCCACGCCGAAGACGGTGACCAGGTTCGGCTCGAGGCCAACGCGGCACACCTCTCGGCCTTCGACTGCGACCTCGCGCCAGCCGAGGCCGCCGGGCCCGGGGTCTTCCGCTTCGACGTGACGGGCCCACAGATGGTGGTGGTGAAGCAGGACGAGGCGACGAAGGGCACGCTGGTGAGCGACCACGTGCTGAGCGCCTTCGTCGACCCCGACGACGGCCGCGACATCACCCTCGGCGTCGACCTGCATGGCGTCATCGACTTCCCGACCGACGAAGACCGCTACGTGCTGCAGCTCGACGAGGGCCAGCGCGTCTTCGTGCGCGTCGATGGCGTGCTCGACGCGTTGTGCTCGGTGTTCGACGAGTCGGGTGACGAAGAGCTCGCTGCGGCGCGCGTCGGTGAAGGCGGGTTGGGCATGGCCGCCGAGCTGCGCTTCGAGGCGCCACGCACGGGCCGCTTCGTCGTCTCGGTCGCCGAGTCGTCACCCGAAGGCCCGGCCGGCTATCACCTGCGCGTCACGAAGGCCGAGGGCAAGCCGCGCGGGGGACCGGCGCACTGACTCACCGCTCGCTGCCCTCGAGGTACTTGCGGGTGAGGTCCTCCATCGTCGCGCCTTCGCGTGGCGTGAACGTCTCTCCCGTCGGCGTCGTCGAGAGAATGCGGTCGGAGCGGAACACGCGCACGTCACCGCGCAGCCGGCACCACGCCGGCATCAACCAGAACGCTCCGGCGCGCACGAGGCCCAGCGGCTCGACGTCACGCTCGGTCGTGTCCTGCCTGCGCACGCCGGCGTACGAGAGCCGCAGCACCTGCCGGTGGTGAATCGCGTCGAGAATCGTCGAGAGCGGCCCCTTGGTGTCGCGGTCGGGCACGCGCACCGTCACGTATTGCCGCTTCACGCGCGCCATCGCCTCGGGCGCGAGCGCGCCTTCGAGCTTGAGCAGCGCAGACGAGAGGTGCTTCGTGAGCCCCTCGTCGGCGTCTCTGAGGAGCAGGCGCGTCGCCATCACCAGCGCCTCGGCTTCTTCGGGCGTCACGGCGAGCGGCTTGAGGTGCGCGCCGGAGCCGAGGTGGTACCCGTCTCCTGGCGTGCCGACGATGGGGAAGCCGGCCTCTTCGAGCGCGGCGATGTCGCGGTACACGGTGCGCACGCTGACGCCGAACTGCTCGGCAGCGTCCTCCGCGCGCATACGGCGGCGTGAAGAGAAGAGCAGCGCGAGGCTGAGCAGTCGGGGCAGTCTGGCCATGGTGACTCGGAGCAAGTCTCTACCTCTGCCCCAGGCGTCGGGTGTGGCTCTTCGCACCGGGCCAGACCGAGACCGGGCCTCTTCATTCCCACGGCGTGCAGAGCTCGACGAGCGCTCCGTCGACGTCACGCACGTACGAGACGACCTGGCCCCACGGCTTGGTGACGGGCGCGGCGACCGCGACGGCGCCGCTCTTCAGCGCGCGCTCGTAGGCGGCCTTCACGTCGGCGAAGACGAGCATCAACTCGGCCGCGGCGGGCGCTTCGTTCGGCCGCGACGGGCGCAGGTCGGGCACCATCGTCTTCACGAACGACTCGGCGACAAAGGCGAGCGGCACCGTACCCTTGAACTGCACGTACACGCCGCCCGGCGCGCGCTGGGCCACCTCGAAGCCGAACGCCTGCTCGTAGAACGCGACCTTCTTCTCGAGGTCGGGCGTGTAGAGAATGACGCCGCCGAGGGTCACCGGCGTGGCCTTCGTGCCGATGCGCGCGAGCGTGTCGACCGACTGCTGCACGTGCATGTTGGCGCCGAGCGCGTCGGCTCCCGGCCCGTCGATGGTCACCCGGTGCGTCACCTTCGTGCCGCCGATGAGCCGCTGCAGCGTGTGCGTGAAGCGCACCGTCATCGGCCCCACCTTCGTCTCGTCGCTGAACGACACGTTCGGCGTCACCTCGGTGAGCGTGAAGTCGAGCGCCGGCTTGCCGTGCAGCTTCAGCGTGCCGCGCGAGCCTGCGACGAAGGCGCCACCGAGCGTCACCTGCTCGACGGCCTCGTCCCACGCCTTCCAGCGGTTCACGTCGGCGTAGTGTGCCCAGAGCGTCTCGGGCGTCGCGGTGGAGATGGAGGAGAAGTCTCTCTGGAACATGGGCAGGGCCTCTGGCGTGTGGGCTCCATCAGTGGAGCGAGGCACACCATGGCCCTGCGCACTGTCAGAACCTGTCAGGAGCCGAGCGGCCCGCGATGGAGCGGCGGTTCGGCCTGCTGCCGCGCGTACTCTTCGTCGGTGAAGAGCCGGCTGCGAATGAGAAAGCGCAGCCCACGCGGGCCTTCGACCGAGAACCCCGCGCCGCGCCCGGGCACGACGTCGACGGTGAGGTGCGTGTGCTGCCAGTACTCGAACTGCTGCGCGCCGATGAAGAACGGCGTGCCCTCGACTTCGCCCAGCAGCACGTCGCGCTGCCCGATGCGGAACTCCTTCGCCGGGTAGCACATGGGCGCGCTGCCATCGCAGCAGCCGCCCGACTGGTGGAAGACGAGGGCGCCGTGTTCACCCTGCAGCGACCGGAGCAGCTCGGCCGCCGCAGGCGTGATGTCGACGCGAACGACGCGTCTGCTCATCAGAAGAAGCCCATCGCCTTGGGGTCGTACGAGACGA
>JAEUJR010000298.1 GCA_016793585.1 Archangium sp. | reverse complement strand
TCGCGCGGCGCTCGAGAAGCTGAAGGCGGCTCCGGAGTTGGTGAAGATGGCGCTCGAGTCGGGCGCGCCGGTGCCGGAGCGGTTGGCTGCGCTCGGTGGGTTGCGCACGTTGAAGCCGGCCGAGGTGGCGGTCTCGCTGGTGCCGCTGTTGTCGGACCGTGAGGCGAAGGTGCGGGCGGGCGTCGCGCAGCTGTACTGCGTGTTCGGAGCCGCCGACGCCGAGGCCGCGCTGGTGAAGGCGTTGAACGATGCCGATGCGTCGGTGCGGTACTTCGCGGTGCTCGCGTGTGGAGCGCTCCCCGGTGCCAAGGCAGCGGTCTCGTCGTTGGCTGCGTCGGAGAAGGACGCGGTCGTGAAGGACGCGCTCGCTCAGGCGATGCGGTCGCGCTGATCAGCTGAGTGCCGCTTCGAGCGCTTTCGCGAGCGTCAACCGAAGGCAGCGGATCCGCGGTGGGCGCGGCTTTTCTGCCTCTCGATGTGTTCGTTCGTCCACACTCGACGCGCGCTCTGCTCCACGCTCTGTTCGCGTGCCTGTGCTCAGACTTCTTTCGTGCGTCGCGCTGCTGACTGGCTGTGTGACCGCTCCGCCTCTGCGACCCGTCACGACGACGAAGGCGCCACCTCCTCCAGTCACGCCGACGCCACTCCCTCCTGCCGCGCCACGCGTCTTCTTCGGCACCGGCCTCGCTGCGCCCATCGACTTCGCCACCTGCGCCGCCCAGCACTGCGCGTTCGCCGATCGCACCGGCCGCCTCGCCATCATCGAGCGCTCGACCGGAGCCGTGCTCGCGACTCAGTACTTCGGCGAAGTCGAAGAGCTGCGCTTCGACGACTCGGGCCTGCGCCTCGGCGTCACCGGTCACCACTTCGCGGTCGAGTGGTCGTGGCGCTCGGCTGAAGTCAGTTCACTCACCGACTCGCGCTATCGCGGCGCGCCCACGCTCGGCCGTCGCTGGCACGCCTGGTCGGGCGGTGGCGGCGTCGGCGATCAGGTAGTGGTCACGCCACGCAGCGGCGGTCAGCCGCGCACCTTCGCCACCAGCCTCGTCAAAGTGCTCCACGTCGTCGACGACGACCGGCTGCTCGTCGTGCACACCGATTCCCTCGAGCTGCTCCGCGTACGCGACGACGCGCCGCTCGAGCTCATTGCTACTGCGACGTTGCCACCCGAACCCGAGCCCCGCGTGCGCGGCTACGGCCACCGCCCCGTCGTTCAGCTCAGCCGCTCGTTCCTCTGGGTCGAGGCCGATGCCACGAAGGTGCTGCTCTTCACGAAGTCGCTCGAGCTCGTGCGAACGCTGGAACGTCCCAGAGGCGCGCTCTTCGTCGACCCCGCCTCCGACCGCTACGCCTTCCTCGAAGAGCTGGAGTCCGGCTTCACGAAGGTCTCGCTCCTTCAGCTCGAGCCCGCTCGTGAACTCGCCCACGCCGAGGTGAAGTTCTCTGGCTCGGGTCGTGTGCACTTCACGCCCGACCACCTCGTCTTCAGCTCGTGGCGCAGCGTCTGGCACTGGCGCCCTGGTGAGCAGCCCGTCGAAGTTCACACGCCCGCACAGACGCTCGCGGTCTTCGCTGATCAGCGCGTCGAGATGCAGGACTCCACCGTGCAGTTCACGCCACTCACAGGCCAGCAACCGGTGACACGCTCCCTCTCGCTCGGCGCGTCACTCGTGAAAGGCGAACTCGATCTCTTCGACGACCACGCGGTGCTCACCTCGCGCCGCGATGGCTGCAGAGCCGAGACGTGGGCCGCCTCGGGTGGCTCCGAGCTCTTCTCAGAGCCAGTCAAAGAACCCACCCGCGAAGGAGACACCTTCGTCATCGCTGGCCGAACCCTGCGCTTTGCTCCCAACGAGCTGGCACCTGCTTCCTTCGTGGTGGTCAACCCCCAGCAATCGCGCGCGGTCGTGACGTTGGCGAACGGCTGGCGCCTCTACGACGTGAAGTCCGGCGCGGTGCTCGCGAAAGGGAAGACGACACTCGAGTGGGACCGCCAGCCCGTGTCGTTCTCCGACGACGGAGCATGGCTGCTCATCGCCGACGAACAGTGGCTCACGTTGCACGACGACAAGGGCCGCGGGCGTGGCCGCTTTCAGCACTTCAAGCCCGACCCCAACGCGCTCGGAATGCGAGGAGGCTACGGGCCGCCAACGCACGTGCTGTGGACGCCCGAGGCCATCGTCGTCGCCATCGAGGAGCACGTCTGGTTCCTGAAGGCGCCGAGCCTCGAGCTCATCGCGCAGCACACGACGTCAGACCTCATGCGTCTCGAAGCGACGAAGTCTGGAGTCGCCGCGTTCGAACGAAGCGGCCTGACCCTCTTCGACCCGCGCGGAGTCGTTCGCCGGAAGTTCACCCAGCAAGGTCCTCAGGCCCTCGCTGCCGACGGAGCGCTCATTGGCTTCTGTGACGGCGACCGCTTCAAGGTCGTCGACCCGCTCGGCGAGACCGTCGACGAAGACGCCACGCTCTGTGCACGCGCGTCGAACATCGCCGTGTCACCCTCTCTGCTCGGTTCGGTGCGCGACGGCGTCGTCGAGCTCGTTCGGCGCGACGACCGCTCCCGCTGGGTTCTCAGCTCGTTCACCGCGAGACGTGCAGGTGGAAGAAGCCCGAACGACCCACCGCCTCCGCCCGAGCGCGCGCTGCTGATCCGCTCCGCTGACGCCTTCGACGTGTGGCCGCCCGCGGCTTCGCCGTTCGTCACGACGACTGGCAGCCTCACGCGCGCGCCAGGGCTGCTCGAGAAGCTCTGGCACGCCGGCGATGGCGCATCACCGTCGAAGCTCCGCCCACGCCATCACTGCCCGTGATTCGCGCTCCCTCAGTGCCCGCCGTCGGCCAGCCCACCATCGGGCAAGCAGACTCCGAAGTCGTCGAAGCTCCCTGGTACACACGGACAGCACCCGTTCGACGTCGCCGGCTGAGTGCACGACGTTCGACACATCACCGCGCGAACGCACTGCACCTGCGTGCACTGGCGAGGCCAGTTGCATGCACCGAGCAGAACGCCAAGTCCGACGAGGGCGAGGCGACGCATCACCACGGCAGAATCGGCTTGTTCGCGTCGGTCGCGCCGACGGGGCTCGAGGCGACGTCGGTCTCTGCTTGCAGCAACGCCGCCTCCTGAGCGCGCTTCGCCATCTCTGGCCACTCCACCGCTGCGCGCTTCACCGCCGCCATCAGCTCCTTCTGGCCCGTCGGGTACGCAGCCCCATTGCCGGCCACGGCGAGAAAGCCCTCGAGCGCCTGCCGCGCCGACCGCGTGCGATAGGCGAGCTCGCGTTGCAGCAGCTGCATCACCACGTTCTCGAGCGCCTCGGGCACCTCGGGCCGCAGCTGCGACGGCCGCGGAATCGGCATGGTGAAGACCGCGTGCGCCGAGACCGGGTCGTCTCCCGTGGGGAACAGCCGTCGCCCCGTGAGCGATTCGTGCAGCGTGATGCCGAGCGCGAAGAGGTCGACGCGCCCGTCGATGGACTCGCCCGCCGCCTGCTCGGGCGCGAGGTAGCCCGGCTTGCCCTTCACGATGCCCACCTGTGTGACGTCGGTGCGGGTCGCCGCGCGCGCGATGCCGAAGTCGGCCACCTTCACTTCACCCAGCACCGACAGCAACACGTTGGGCGGGTTCAGGTCGCGATGAATGAGGTTCATCGGCCTGCCATCGAGGCCCACGCGCCGGTGCACGTAGTCGAGCGCCTGGCACAGCTCGACCGCCAGGTACGTCACCGCCGACAGGGGCATGCCGACGCCCTGGTACACGTCGAGCACCCGCTTGAGCGAGAGCCCGTCGACGTACTCCATGGCGAGGAAGAACGAGTCGTCGTGCCGCCCGAAGTCGAGCACCTGCACGATGTTCGGGTGATTGAGCCGGCTGCACAGCTGCGCCTCGAGCCTGAACTGCCGCAGGAAGTCGGCGTCGGAGGCGTACGACGGCAGAATCTTCTTCAGCGCCACCGTCTTCTCGAAGCCGCCTTCGGGCGAGTACGTCGCCTTGAACACCTCGGCCATTCCGCCCGCGCCGACGCGCTCGTGCAGCAGGTATTTTCCCATCACGTCTTTCGCCCGCACCGCGCTCAACGCCTCGGCCGCGCGGCGATTGAAGTGGCCGACGAAGACGGCGGTGACGACGCCCGACGCGAAGAGCAGCAACACGCGCACGGCGAACAGCGCGGGCTTCAGCGTGACGAGCGCCTCGGGCGGAAGCCGCGGCCACGCGACCAGCACGTACAGCAGCGTGTACTCGACGGCCGCGATGGTGCCGGCGCCGATGGAGAGCGCCCGGCTGCCACGAAACCCCGAGAGCGCGACGAGCGTGGCCCACAACACGAGCGGCGGCGCAGTGAGCGCGTACTCGACGCTGTACAGCTTGCTGTCGGCGAGGAAGAGCAGCGACGGCGCCGACACCTCGATGGCGACGTTCACCCAGCGCAGCTCGGGCCGGTACCAGCCGCGGCGCAGCGCGCGGTCCTGCACGAAGAAGAAGACGCAGATGATGCTGAGCACCGCGACGAGCAGCACGCCCAGCGTCCAACCGATGAGTGGCCCGAGCGCGAGCGAGGCGAGCGCCGACAAGCCCGACGCGATGGTCATGAAGCGCGCGACCGAGGCCTCGCGTTGGGGCGCGTCGCGTTGCAGGTGCTCGGTGAGAGCGCGTTGTCCGGCCGAGGCGTCCACGGTGGGACAGCCTACGAGACCAGCGACGGGGAGGATTGTCGAAGCGGAAGGATCAGCCGCGACCCTCGGATTCGCGGCGCGGCGCCGGCGGCACCTCGATGGCCACCAGCAACGTCGCGTACGACGCGCCGTTGACCGCCACCCGCTTCACCTGCGCCAGCGCTCCGTTGTCGAGCTTCACCAGCTGTCCGTCGTTCATGGGCCGGGGGAAATACCGCTCGAATTCACCAGGCCTCAAGACCACCTGTGAAAATCGGTAAATCAACCGCCGTGTGAAGGTGTTTACAGCAATCGTCGAATGAAATGCCTCTAAATTCAGATGATTGAGGACCTGCGCGAGATTGCCAGTCAATGGCGGTAGCGCAGGTTGTGAATCACTCCCGCTCTTGAATCGCAGGGGCCTGGAGCCCATCGGGCCGCACCCGCTTGTCGCGGGCGGTGGCGTCGAGCGTGGGGGTGCCGAGGCTTTCGACCTTGAGCCCGGTGGTGGGCAGGCCGCCGTCGGAGTCGATGCGCTCCCAGGCCGCGGCCACGCCTCGTTTGCAGAGGTGGTTCTTCGGGTTCTGGTCGAGGCAGCGCTGGAACACCTCGACGGCCTTCTTCCACTCCGTCGGGCCGGTGTTGTCGCCGAGCACGAGCTTCGTCGCGTACTGCAGCTCGGCCGAGTCGCTGGTCTCGAAGGGTGACGGCGCGAGCTCGACCTGGGGCATGGCGGCCGCGGCACCGCCACCAGCAGCCGCTGGCGCCGTGGGTACCACCGCGACCGGGTTCGCTGGTGCGGGCGCTGCTTCGGGAGCCGTCGTCGTCGGCGGCGGCGGCGGCGTCGGGGCGGCCAGCACGGGCGCCTTCACCAAAGGACTCACGGCTTGCGGCTCTTCGCTCTTCCCGACCACGAGAAAGACGCCAAGCCCCAACAGGCCCAGCGCCACCACCGCAACTCCCACTCGCTGCATCGTCGACATCGAACGACTCTCCCCGTTCAGCCCTTGAGGTGGTGCTTCACGACGTCTTCGTAGGCGGTGATGACGGCGCCGATGTCGGCCTCGCCTTTTCCGGCGGCGCGCGCGAACGCGTACGTCTCTTTCATCGCGGCGGCCGAGGGCGTCGGCACGCGGTGCACGGCGGCGTTCTCGACCAGCAGCGTGAGGTCCTTGTGCATGAGGTCGATGGAGAAGTGCGTCGAGAAGTCACGCTCGAGCAGCGCCTTGCCCTTGAAGTCGAAGTACGGCGAGCGGAAGCCCGAGGCCTGCACGACCTCGATGAACTTCTTCGGGTCGACGCCCGCCTTCGAGGTGAGCAGCAGCCCTTCAGAGAACGCCTGCAGCATCGCCGCGATGAGCCCGTTGCCCGCGAGCTTCACCTGGGTGCCGGCGCCGAGCGCGCCGCAGTGAACGACCTTCTCACCGACGGCCTGGAAGACCGGCTGGGCGCGCGCCATCGCCGCTTCTGACCCGCCGGCCATGATCACGAGCGTGCCCTTCTCGGCGCCGTTCTTCGAGCCGGTGACGGGCGCGTCGATGACGTCGACGCCCTTCGCCGAGAAGGCGGCTCCCAGCTCCTGCACGAGCGCGACCGACACCGTGGAGAAGTCGATGAAGAGCTGCCCTGCCTTCGCGGTGGAAAGGAGTCCATCCTTCCCCAGCGCCACCTCACGCAGCGCGGCGACGTCGGCGACGCAGGTGCAGAACGCATCGGCCACCTGCGCGACCTGCGCGGGCGTCCTGGCGACGTGAATGCCGTGTGCCTTCAGCGCCTCGGCGCGCGCCGCCGAGCGATTCCACACCGTCACCTCGAAGCCCTTCTTCTTCAGGTTGAGCGCCATGCGGCTGCCCATGAGGCCGAGGCCGAGAAAGCCCACGTGTCGGATGGTCATGAATTGCTCCGGGCGGGGGCGTAGAGTGCCCGCGCGACGCATGCGCCTACCACTGCTCTTTCGCCGGGAGAACTCCACCGCCGCACAGGCCGAGCGACAGGAGCGCCTCGAGCGCGCCGTCACCGATGGCCTGCGCAAGCTCGCGGGCGTGTTGAAAGAGGCGGCCGACCTCATCGAGAAGCAACGCCTCGCGCGGCAGGGCTACGAGACGAAGAAGGACTTCCTCCAGCGCACCGACCCCAAGCGCTGACGTGTTCTATCGGGCCTTCCGTTTCGTGATGTCGCTGCTCTTGCGGAACTTCTTCCGCGTCGAGGCCGTCATCGACCCGGCGCAGGCGCTCTCGGCGAAGGGCCCCGTCATCTTCGTCGGCAACCACCCCAACGGCCTCGTCGACCCGGGGCTGCTCTTCGTGCTCGTCGACCGACACGTCACCTTCCTCGCGAAGGCGCCGCTGTTTCGAATGCCGGTGCTGGGGTGGATTCTGAAGGGCCTCGACGCGCTGCCGGTGTTCCGCAAGCAGGACGGGGCGGGCGACACGACGAAGAACGACTCCACGCTGACGGCGAGCGTCGACGCGCTGGTGAAGGCGCGCGCCATCACGATTTTTCCCGAGGGCAAGAGCCACTCCGAGCCGCAGCTGGCCGAGCTGAAGACGGGCTGCGCGCGCATCGCCCTCGACGCGTTCGCGAAGGGCGCGCCGGTGCGCATCGTGCCGGTCGGCATCACCTACGCCGAGAAGAACCGCTTCAAGAGCCTCGTGCACGTCGAGGTCGGCGCGCCCCTCGAGGTCTCGGCGTTCGCCACCGCCGACGGCTCGAGAGACGCCGAGGCCGTGCGCCGCCTCACCGACGCCATCGCCGAGGCGCTGCAGGGCATCACGCTCAACCTCGAGCGGTGGGAAGACCTGCCGCTCGTCGAGACGGCCGAGGCGCTCTACGCGTTGAAACAGGGCGACCAGGCGGGCGACGTCGAGCGGCAGAAGGCGTTCGCGCGTGGCCTGTCGCTGCTGCGCGCCGAGCAGCCCGAGCGCTTCGAGGGGCTCAAACACGAGGTGGTGGGCTTTCGACGCCGGCTCGACCTCGTGCAGGTGCGGCCCGAGGAGCTGACGTTCGAGTACCGGCCCGCGACGGTCGCGCGCTTCGTGCTGCGCAACCTCGTCTGGCTGCTCGGGCTGCCGGTGTTCCTCGCCGGCATGGTCGTCTTCTTCGTGCCCTACTGGGTTCCCATCGGCCTGGTGGCGGTGACGAAGCCCGAGAAGGACACCGAGTCGACGGTGAAGGTGCTGACGCTGCTGTTGCTCGCGCCGTTCTGGTGGGCGCTGGTGGTGGTGCTGTCGTGGCTTCAGTGGGGGCCGGCCGGGCTCGTGAGCCTCGCGGTGGTGCCGGCGCTCGCGCTCTTCACCCGCTGGTACCTCGAGCGGCGCGCGGCGGCCTTTCGTGACGCGCGGGTGTTCTTTCTCTTCTTCTCGCGCCAGCGCCTCAAGGCCCGGTTGCTGGCCGAAGGCGCCGCGCTCGCCAGCGCCATCGACGCGGTGGCCGAAGAGCTCAAGCCCCGCGTGACGGGCTGACGGTCACGGCCAGGTCGTCGACCAGCTCAACGACCCGACGTCGATGCAGACCGATGACGTCGTCGAGGGCGCATCGGTCTGGAAGTCCCAGGCGACGAAGTTCAGGTTCGAGGCGGTGCCCGAGAACGAGCCCGCCGCAGCGTTGAAGGTGCCCGAGGTCAACGTGCCCGAGCCCGTGAGCGCGTAGTAGCCGCCGATCGAGCACTGCTGCAGGTCGAGTGTGCACGTTCGAATGAAGAAGCAGTCGAGGCAGGTCGCCCACGTCTCGGAGCTCGAGAGCGTGAACGACCGCGGGAAGAACGGGCGTTGGCTGGGGCCACCCCAGTAGAACTCGTTGAAGATGAGCAGGCCGGTGCCGGCGTCCTGGTTCACGCTGAGCGCGCCCAGCGCGTAGAGCAGCTCAGACGTGCCCGCGTCGTTCGAGTTGAAGCCGCCGATGACGTAGGCGTTGCTGGCAATCGACGGAATCTGAACGCAGCCGCCGCCGGTTCCCGAGCCGCCGCCGCCCGTGCCCGAGCCGCCGCCACCCGTGGCCGAGCCGCCTCCGACGGGGAACGAGCCGCCCCCGCCCGTGTTCGAGCCCGAGCACACGCCGCCGACGCAGCTCGTGAACCCCGTGGTGAGGCAGTTCTGGCAGCTGCCGCCGTTACGGCCGCAGGTGGTGACGTTGTTGTTCACGCCAGTCGGCACACACACCAGCGAGCCGCCCGAGTTCGCCATGCAGGTGTTGCAGGCAGGCCCGCCGCCACCCGTCGCGCCGCCGCCGCCCGTCGCGCTGCCACCGCCCGTGCCGCCCTGACAGACGCCCTGGGCCGTGCAGACGCCCGGCGTACACACCGAGCACGTGACGCCGTTGCGGCCACAGGCCGTCGCGCTCGCGCCGCCCTGGCACGTGCCGTTCAGACAGCAGCCGACGCAGTTCGCCGAGGAGCACGAGCCCGAGCCACCGCCCGTCGCGAGGCCACCGCCCGTCGCGAGGCCACCGCCCGTCGCGAGCCCGCCGCCCGTCGTGAAGCCGCCGCCCGTCGTGAAGCCGCCACCCGTCGTGAAGCCGCCGCCCGTCGTGAAGCCGCCGCCCGTCGGGCTGAAGCCACCACCCGTCGAGCCGGTGCCGCCGCCGGTGCCGGTGTTGCTCGAGCACGTGCCGCCGAACATGCAGGTCTGGCCGAGGCCACACGAGGTGCAGGCCTGAGCGCGCGCGCCGCAGGCGGTGTTGCTGTTGCCCAGCTGGCACTTACCGGTCGCATCACAGCAGCCCGTGCAGGTCGTCGCGTTGCACGGCGCCTGACCGCCACACGACGAGCCCGCAGACGCGAGCATTCCCACGACGAACCCGGTCATCACCCAACGCATCATCGTCATCGACATGGTGGAACGGCTCCCCAGGGCGCCCTCGTCGGCCAACGAGGCAACAGCCCGTTCGTCCCCTGTACCCGAAAGGGGGCGGTTGCTTCAAATGATCAGCCGCAAAGCCCCACCGTCGGACGTCTGCCGGATGGTGGGGAGAGACGCCTCGGGTAGAACCACGGGGTGACGACGGCGGCGGTGGAAGCGAGGGGCCTGACGAAGCGGTTCGGTGACTTCACCGCCGTCAATTCGCTCGACATGACGATTCCGAGGGGCAGCTTCTACGCGTTCCTCGGGCCCAACGGCGCCGGCAAGTCGACGACCATCTCGTTGCTGACGGGCATCTACGCGCCCGACGGCGGCACGCTCACGCTGCTGGGGCTCGACGCGGTGAAAGACCCGCTCGCCATCAAGTCGCGCATCGGCGTGGTGCCCGAAGAGCTGTCGCTGTTCGAGCGGCTCACGGGCCGGCAATACCTGACGTTCTGCGGCCGCATGCACGGGCTGCCCGGCGAAGAATCGGAGCGTCGCGCCGAAGAGCTGCTGACGCTCACCGAGCTCTCGTACAAAGGCAGCGCGTTGGTGGCGGAGTACTCGAAGGGCATGCGCCGACGCCTCGCCATCGCCGCCGCGCTGGTGCACGCGCCCGACCTCGTGTTCCTCGACGAGCCCTTCGAAGGCATCGACGTCATCGCGGCAGGCGTGATTCGCGAACTCTTGGCCGAGCTCTCGCGGCGGGGCGTGACGTTGCTGCTCACCACGCACGTGCTCGAGATTGCCGAACGGCTCGCCACGCACGCCGGCATCATTCGCGCGGGCAAGCTCGTCGACGAAGGCCCGGTGGCCGAGCTCATCGCGCGCAACGAGGTGAAGTCGCTCGAGGCGGTGTTCGAGAAGCTCATCGGCGTGCCGGTGGCGAGAGAC
>JAEUJR010000247.1 GCA_016793585.1 Archangium sp. | reverse complement strand
GAGGCCTTCGTCGAGCACGCGCGCCTGCGACCAGCGGCGAAAGCCCTCTTCGCCGACGATGCGCCGGGCGATGACGTGTGACGTCTCGTGCGCGAGCGTGGCCACGGCCTCGTCGTCAGCGCGCATCCGAATGCGGTCCTTGAACGCGGTGCCCACCGTGTTGCGCATCGAGCCCGAGAGGTCGACGAGAATGGGCGCTCCACCATCGACGCCGAGCAGGGCCGTCACCTGCGCGTAGGTCTCGTCGGCCTTCTCGGCGAGCTGCAGCGCGGGTGTGGACTCGATGCTCGGGTAGCTGAACTCGTACTGCGCGGTCGTCGTCGTGGCGGGCGCCGATTCGGGCACCTCGGTGAAGTCAGGCTCGTCAGCAGAGCCACCATCGTCACCGTCACGGTTCCACCAGAGCATCAGCGCTCCGACGATGGCGCCGAGGGTCATCAGGGTGACGAGCGCGCCGACGACCGGCCGCGGGTTCACGACGACGGTGCGGCTGCGGCCCGCGCGATGAAACAGCGCCCACGCGACGAGCGTGCACACCGTGGCGACGACGAATTGAGCGCCAATGACCTCCGAGTCGTAGCGCCAGCGCACGCCCTCGACGCCCGATTCCACCAGGCGCATCGGGTCGAGCATGGCCGCGCGGGGCACGAAGTGAATGAGCCGCTGCAGCGCCGCCGCCACCACGCCGACGAGCATCCACGTGAGGCTGCGGGCGAAGCCGAGCAGCGTGCCCACCGTGAGGAACGTGAGCATCAGCTGCAGCTGAGACAGCAGCGCGCCGAGCAGAATGCTCCAGTGAAACGAGTCTTCGAGGCTCTCGCGCGCGACGGCGTGACCGAACACGGCCCACGCGAGCTGAAAGCCGGGGAACGCGACGAGCACCAGCAACGCCGCGAGCAGCTTCGTGAAGAAGACGTGCGTGCGCGTCACCGGCAACGCGTCGAGGAACGCGAGCGTGCCTTCGTCGCGCTCCTTCACCGAGATGCCCGTGCCCAACGCCAGCGCGATGAGGCCGTAGATGAGCGGCAACGGCATGGCTGCGACCGACGAGAACGTCGACGCCAGCGAACGCAGCGACGACTTCGTGAACAGGTCGTCGAGCACCGAGATGAGCATCAACACGCCGGCCAGCACCGCGTACGGCCGCAGCGCGCGGAGCTCTTTCTTGAGCAGCGTCGCGATCACGGCAGCACCAGCCATTCCTGCATCACCCGGGCGCTGCACTTCAGCTCGGGCTCGTCGACCTCGATGGCGAGGAACAGCCGCTCACCCGACGAGTACGTCGACGTCGCCATCGCCTCACCCGCGCGCGCATCGACCCGCGCCGGCTCGGTGTCTCCGATGCCTGCCTGCCAGGGACCGGCGGAGGCGCTCAAGCCACGCCAGCGCGTCACGGGCGCTCCGTCTTTCGAGAGCGAGAACTTCACCCGTGTCTGCCCACCGCCCTGCGGCAGCAGCTCGTACGCGCCCTGGTAGCCGAGCAGCCCGCCAGCGTTGCGTCTGGCCGACTCGGCGCGCTCGACCAGCTTCGCGAAGTCGACGCCCTTCTCCTTCAGCAGCGCCGCCAGCTTCTCTTCGAAGAGCGCGTCGCGCAGGTTGCGGTGGGGCTTCACGAACACCCGCCGCGCGATCTCGACCACCCCCTCTTCCCCGAGCTCGTCCACCAGGGCGTCGACGAGCACGAAGCTGATGCCCATGCCGAAGCAGTCGCCGGCCTTCTCGAACGTCTCGTTCCACCGCGCGATGGACTGCAGCGAGAGCCCGATGGGCGCGGCCGCTCCCCGTTTGCGCAAGAGCGCCCGGCCCTCTGCGTTGCCGCGCACGTTCCAGTACGAAGCGAGGCCATCGAGCAGCCAGTGGCGGTCTTCGTTCAGCGCGCGATCGTTCGTCCGGTCGCTGATGATGGAGTGGAGAATTCGGTAGCGCAGCCCGAGCGAATCGAAGCGCGGGTCACCGACGTTGGCGCGAAAGACGACGCCGTCCTTCTCTCCCAGCGGCACGCGCAGCACCACGTCGGGGTCGAGCCCACGCTGAGCGACGACGTACACACCCGCGAGCTTCGGAAACTCGAGCGCCTGCACGAGCGTGACGACGTCGACGGCGATGGCCTCGATGAGGGCCTGCCCCTGCGCCTCCGTGACGCCTTCGCCCGGCAGCAGGCCGATGGGCCCGACGGGTGAGTCTCTCGGCGTCACCGACTCGAGCGCGAAGGCCGGCCGGTCGCGATTTCGCGTGAGCGCGCTGAACAACAGGAACCCGACGAGCAGCGTGCTGAACGAGGCGATGCGCTCGCGCGACGTCATGCGGCCAGACAGCGTCGCCGCGATGGAGCCCTCTCCGGCCGTCGTCAACACGAGCCCCAGCACGAGCCCGACGACGGTGATGACGAGGCACACGACGACGTCGAGCGCCGCCGGCCACGCGTTCGCGACGGCGAGCGACTCCGAGATGATGTGGAAGGGCGGCGTCTCCATCACCTGCACCTGACCGACCTCGTCGAGGGCGTAGAGGTACAGGCCGAAGACGACCCAGAACAGCAACCGGTAGCGGCCGAGCAGGCCCGCGACGAAGCACAACGACCAGAACGCCGACAGCCAGAGCAGCGCGGGCAGCAGCGCGTGCAGCGCGTCGTCGAGCGGCACCGCCACCGTGCGCGTCTGCCACCACCACGTCGCCGCCCACGCCGAAGCCCCCGAGACGCAGACCCACGCCCAGCCGAAGAGCCACTTCGCGAGCGCCACCTTCGTGCGCGAGAGCGGCAGTGTCTCGAGGAAGAGCTGCGTCTTGCCCGTGTATTCGCGCACCACGAGCCGGTTGCCGCCCACCAGCGCGGCCACCAGGCCGAACGTCATCAAGAAGTCCTTCAGCGCCGAGAACCGCCCGCCTTCTTCGTCGGCGCGGTTGAGCGACACGGCCAGGCCGAGCGCGAACAACACGAAGAGCACCGAGAGAACCCAGCCGTGCTCGCGCAGCTCCTTGAAGAAGATGCGTCTCATGCCGCGGTGGCGACGGCGTCGGTGCGCGCGAACGCGAGGAAGATGTCTTCGAGGGTGAGCGGCTCGACGAGCGTGCCGTCGGGCCAGGCCGTCACGCTCCACGTCTCTGGCGTGGCGCGCAGCACGTCACCGCGCACCACCTCGAAGCCGGCTGGCAGCCCCGGCAGCGGCTCGGGCAGCTTGACCCGCTTCACCGACTCGAGCAGCCACGGCACCTCACCTTCGATGCGCATCTTGCCCGCTTGAATGATGCCGACCCGGTGCGCGACCTGCTGCACCTCGTCGACGAGGTGCGACGAGAGGAACGCCGTGCAGCCGCGCTCCTTCACGATGCTCGACACCAGGTCGTTGAACTCGCGGCGCGCCACCGGGTCGAGGCCCGTCGTCGGCTCGTCGAGCAGCAACAGGTCGGGCCGCGGCGCGAGGGCCAGCGCGAGACCCAGCTTCGTGCGCGTACCGCCCGAGAGCTCCATGGCGCGTTTGTCGAGCGGCACGTCGAGCAGCTTCGTGAGGCGCTCGAACTCGGGGCCGTCCCACGTCGGGTAGAAGCCCGAGACGAAGCGACCCAGCTCGCGCCCCGACATCCACGGGTAGAAGTGCTGCTCCTGCGAGACCGAGCCGATGCGGCGCTTGAGCTCGACCGGCACCTTCGTCACCTGCTGGCCCAGCACCACGATCGTGCCCGAGTCGGCCCGCAGCACGCCCGTCAGCACCCGCAGCGTCGTCGTCTTGCCCGCGCCGTTGCGGCCGAGGAAGCCGTAGATCTCTCCCCGCTTCACCGCCAGCGAGAGCCCATCGAGCGCGATGGCCCTGCCGAACCGCCTGCGCACGTCCGTCAACCTCAGAGCGTCAGTCACCGCGGGAGTATGCGGGCTCGCCCCGCCCCACGGAAGCGGCTCGTTCAAATCAGTTGAATGCGATTTAATTGCATTCAATTGAACCGCGCGTCATACAAGGCGCGTGAACCCGCTCCACCTCGACGCCCAGCTCTGCTTCAGCCTCTACGCCGCCTCGCGCGCGATGACGGCCGCCTACGCGCCGCTGCTCGAGCCGCTCGGCCTCACCTACCCGCAGTACCTGGTGATGCTGGTGCTGTGGGAGACCGACGGCGTGGCCGTGAAGCACCTGGGCGACCGGCTCCACCTCGACTCGGGAACGCTGACGCCGGTGCTCAAGAAGCTCGAGGCGCAGCGGCTGGTGACGAAGGCCCGCGACGACGTCGACGCGCGCGTGGTGCGCATCTCGCTCACGCCGGCCGGCCGGGGCCTCAAGCGCCGCGCGCAGCACATTCCGAAATCACTGGCCTGTCAGACGGGCCTCGACCTCTCCGCCATCGCTCGGCTCCGCGAGGAGCTGGTGGCGCTCACCCGAATCGTCCGCGAAGCGAACGCGGCCGACCTCACGAAAGGCAGCACCCCATGACGACCCCGACCGCGCTGTACACCGCCCACGCCACCTCGAAGGGAGGCCGCGGCGGCAACGTGAAGTCCGACGACGGCCTCATCGACTTCAACCTCACCGTGCCGAAGACGATGGGCGGCGATGGCGCACGTGGCACCAACCCCGAGCAGCTGTTCGCCGCGGGCTACTCGGCCTGCTTCGCTGGAGCGCTCGGCCTCGTCGCGCGCACCCAGGGTGTGAACCCCGGCCCGTTCACCATCTCGGCTGACGTGAGCTTCCTGAAGGGCGACGACGGCTATGGCATCGGCGTGAAGCTCATCGGCGCCTTCCCCGAGCTCGAGAAGAGCAAGGCCGAGGCGCTGATGGCGGCCGCGCACCAGGTCTGCCCGTACTCGAAGGCCACGCGCGGCAACATTCCCGTCGAGCTCACCGTCGGGTGAGGCGGCTCACCACTTGTTGAGCCAGGGCGAGAGCACCACCCAGTCGGGCACGGTGCGTCGCCCGTTCGGCACGATGAAGACGAGGCGGGAGTCTGCGTACGGGCACGAGACCAGTCGGCCATCGGGGAAGGCGACGAGCCCGTAGCGGGAGGTCGTCGAGAGCACGATGTTCGTCGCGATGAGACCGCCGTCGGGCAGGCTCGCGTTCGCAGGGAGCGCCGTCTCGGTCACGGCGGCCGTCTTCGAGATGGTGAGGTACGTGCCCGCCGCACCGTTCGTACGAATCGCGTAGCCAAAGCCGTTGGTCGACCACGCGGCCGAGAAGTACCCCGACGTGGGCGTCGTGGGCCCGCCCGACGTCACGTGGTTGGCCGTGTCGACTCTCGCGACGCGGGCTGACCCGTCGAGCGGCATCAACAGGGCGTCACCGTTCTGCAACAGCAGGCCGCCTGCGTAGCCCGAGAGGCGGGCGAGCGGTGTCGCGGTCGTCGCGGTCACCTCCCACAACGCATCGGCGGTGCGCGGAACGGCCAGCGCGCTCGTTCCCGAGGCTCGCAGCACGGCGCCAGAGAAGAAGGAAGAGGACGAGGGAGCGACGCCTGCGTCGATGGGCACCTCGCTCACGAAGCCCGCGTTCATCCACACGGAAACGGTCCTGGCGTTCGACGGCATCATGATGACGTCGCCCGCCGTCGTGATGACGCCGCCCTCGGTCGCAGGGGCGAAGCCCGACACTTCCTGTGTGAAGGGCGCGATGGTGGTCGCCGTGATGCCCACCGGAAAGTAGGGCCTGACGGAATGAGGAAACCCGAACACCGTGCCGTCGGGGAGCAGCACGCCGCCCTGCCACAGGTCGCCAGAGCCAGCGTCGTCGATGAGGTAGATGGACCGCACTCCGCCATCGGGGAACACCTCGAGCACGTGGCCATTCGATGGAATGCAGATGACGGTGCCGGCCGGCGTGAGCACACCGCCAAGCGACCGGCTGGGCTGCGGCACCGGAAACGCCAGCACGCTGATGCTGCTGTTGGTGTTGGTGGTGTTGAAGAGTTCGGCAGCGACGGCGGCCCACGTGATTCCGCCGTCGGGAAGCAGCCCCGCGTCCACCGCGCCTGCGTCCACCACGCCTGCGTCCACCACGCCTGCGTCCACCACGCCTGCGTCCACCGAGCCTGCGTCCACCACGCCTGCGTCCACCGCGCCTGCGTCCACCACGCCTGCGTCCACCACGCCTGCGTCCGCCACGCCTGCGTCCACCGCGCCTGCGTCCACCGCGCCTGAATCGGCGCTGGCACCCGAGTCGGCCGAGACGCCCGAATCTTCAGGCGCGATGCAGTTGCCTGCGGCTTCGCATTTCGCCCGGAAGTCAGCCTCACTCCAGCAGGCGGTGACGAGCACGAGCGCCAGCAGCGGCAGGCGTCTCACCAGCGACCTCCCAGCGACACGGCGGCGCCATCGGCCGTCGGGACGACGACTGGCACCAGCGCGTTCCACACGAAGCCCGTGGCGATGAGGGCGGCTGCGACGCAGGTGCCGGCGATGGCCAGGTTTCGCTGCAGCGACAACGACTGGAAGGTGGGAGCGACCTCTGCCGGTTGCAGCGCCACGCGCCCCGAGCTGGGCGTCACCCACGCGGCGTAGGAGCGCTCGGCGAGCCCCCAGAACGTCGCGCTCACCGCGAGCAGCACGGCGCCCGTCGCCACGGGCACCCACAACCGCCACGCGAAGGGCTTCACCGGCGCCGTCACCGTGACCTGCCCAGCGAGCGCCCGGGCGCTCTCGGCGAGCAGATCGCCCAGCCGCGCTTCGTCATCGATGCCACGCGCGTCACGTGCGGCCACCGACGCGTCTTTCTGGCGCACGAGGCGAAGGTCGACCTCGAACCGTTTGCCCAGCCGCGTGACTCGCCCCACGAGAATGAAGTCGACGCCCAGTGCTGCAGAGATCTCGGCGATGCACGAGCGATCGTCGCTGCAGCCCAACAGCTGCCTCTGCCGCTCGAGGCCAATCACCGCCTGCAGCTCCGAGGGCGTGGTGACCGAGAAGCCCCGATTGGCGAGCTCGGTGGCCAACCGGTCTTCGGCGTACCCCGCGAGCTCGCCAGAGACCTGCGTGAGCTGAAACGGCATCACCGCGACCCGAACGGGCGTTGCAGCCGAGACCACGGCCACGAGACAAGACGCAAACACGCCATCTCCATAGCGCGAAGCACTGGCGACGAAACCAGCTTCGACGGGCTGGAGGCAGGAGACCTCAAGTCACCACGCGTCGGGGCCGGGCTCCTTCGCCGCCTTCCGCTCGATGGTGCTGTCGCGGTACGCGTGGCTGCGTGCGCGCATCATGGCGCCCAGCGGCCTGAACTCCTCGGGCGCGTGCCAGGGGTCGAACGAGAACGTGTCGACGAGCGCGGTCAGCTTCTTGCCCGAGTCACTCGACGGGTCCTGCACGGGCACCGTCACGTCACCGAGCTCGGTCCACGGGGTGTTCCACTGCACGGTCGGGTCTTCGATGGGGGTCGTCGCCTCGTCTTCGAACGGCTGCACGCGCAGCGTCCACGTCAGCGGAGCCGCCTTCACGCGCGCGGTCGCGTCGTCGGCGAAGCGCGAGTCTTCACTGACAGGCCCGGTGAGCGGCGGCACCTTGACCGGCAGCAAGCTGTACTTCACCGCGGTGGCGCCCCAGCGAATCGGCAGCACCGAATAGAACGTGTTGTCGACGAGCGAGGCGTGCTTCACCGCCATGCCCTTCTGCAGCTGGCCGAGAATGCCGAAGGCACTGAAGCCGAGCGTTCCCAGAATGCGCGACAGCGCGAGCAGCTTCGGCCCGTTCGCCGCGCGCACGACCCCGACGAAGGCCTCGGGCGTCTTGAAGGGCATCGTCTGCGTGAGAATGGCGAGGAAGTCCTGCGTGGGCGCGTCCTCCATGCCGGGGATGAGCTTCTTGCCGGGCACGCCCGTCACCTTGAGCGCGATGCCGCGCACGTCGGGCGCCTTGTCGCTCTGGTGCATGGTGCCGCCGTTCGACAGCCGCAGCCACGCCTTGAAGGTGCCGGGCGTGGCGAAGATGCCGACGCGTGCCCACTCGGGCAGCCCGTCTCGCACGGTGAGCTCGGCCTTGAGCCCGACGTGCGGCTTGGCGTGCAGCGCGCGGCTCGTGCTGCCGTGGCCCTTCGCCTTCTCGCGCTGAATGTCGCGCAGCTGCGAGGCGAGCAGGTCGAACGACTCGCGCTCGTTCGGCGCGACGGCTTCTTTCCAATCGGTGCGGGGCATGCGCGGGTTCCAGCCCAGCGATGCCGTCGAGGCAAGCCGGTTTCTTGAGGCAGCGCCGAAGGCCGCTACCGTTCGCCACATGGACAAACACTTCCTCGCCACCCAGCTGCAGTCGAAGCTGCGCCTCGTCTACGACGCCGCCCTCCGGTACGCCGAAGACGCGCGCATCGACGCGAAGTCGGGCGCCCCTCGCGCGGTCAACGTCGCCGCGGCGGCACGGCAACGGCTCGAGTCGGCAGAGGCCGCGTGGGCAGCCGCAGCCGACTTCAAGCCCGCGCCGCTCAAGAAGGGCGAGCGCATCGGCCTGGGCTCGCTCGTCGAGGTCGAAGACGGAGAAGCGGGCAAGACGTTGTTCGTGGCTCCAGCTGGCGCCGGTGAAGAGCTTCACGGCCCCGATGGTGACGGCTTTCTGCACGTGGTGACGCCCGGCTCCCCGCTCGGCAAGGCGCTCGTCGGCAAGAAGGTGGGCGACGTGGTCGAGGTGCTGGTGAAGGGTGAGCTCACCGAGTGGGAGATCACCTGGGCGTCGTGACTCGCGACTGATCAGTACTGGAAGCGCAGCGAGATGGTACCGCCCACGTACTGATCGACCGCGCCCTGCGCCACGAACGCGTCGGTCGGCTCGGTCTTGAACGTCAGCCCGTAGCGCGTGAAGTCGAACGCCGCGCGCACCTGCAGCACCTTCAGAATTCCCACGCCGAAGCCCACGTTGCCATCGAGCCCGAAGTTGGAGCCGTTGGGGAAGAACGCCGACGAGATGATCTCTCCGCTCGAGAACACGGGCACCACCGTGAAACGCCCGAACAAGAAGATGAGGTCGTTCACGAGCCCCACCTCGAAGCCGGCGCCGGCGCGAAGGCCGACGTAGCCGAGGTTCGGCAGCAGATCGAGCCGCGCTCCGCTCGAGTTCGGCGCGACCGTGAACGAGTGGTAGCGAATGCCGACGATGGGAATCAGCGACAGGTTGAGCGTCTTCACCGGCATGATGCGCCAGGCGAGGCCGGCGTCGATGCGCATCGTCGAGGTCGGGTACACGTCGTCCATCACGGTCTCGCGGCGCGAGCGCAGCCACGGCGCGAACGAGAAGCCCCCTTCGAGGCCGATGCCTCCCAGAACGTCCTGGCGGCCGAGCGCGAGCGGGTAGAACTCGAGCTTCGCGTGCGCGAGCGGGAAGATGGGCAGGTTGTACTTGCGCAGGTTGGTGACGGGCTGCACGTAGCTGAAGCTGCGGTTGAGCAGGTCGACGCCGCCTTCGATGGCGATGAAGGGAATGCGGCGCGCGGTCTTCGCGGGCGCCGGTTCGGGCTCGGGCTCGGGCCTGGAGTCGCTGGGCGGCGGCGGCGGCGGCGTGGTCGTCGCGGTGCCGCCCGAGCTCTTCGTCGAGTCGGTCTTCGTCGGCGTGGTGGTGACGGCCGGCGTGGTGTCGACGGGCGCAGGCTCTTGAGCCGCCGCTCCGGCGAAGGCGCCCTTCAGCGCGTCGATGGCGAGTTGCAGGTTCTTCGCCGACAACCCATCGGCGTCGAGCGGAAACGCCTTCTTCATCTTCGCGGGGCCGGGCTTCGAGAGCACCTCGAGCGTGAGTGACGACGTCTTGCCCTTCTTCGCGACGGTGCCGGTGACGAAGAACTGCAGCGCCTCTTTCTTCGCCTTCTTCCAGTCGGGCTTGTTGCCCGTCGTCACCTTGCTGGTGTTGACGCAGTCGGCGGTGTCACAGATGGCTGTGACGAGCTGATTGCGCACCGTCGCGGCGTTGGGGCCCGAGAAAGGAACGACACCGATGCGCTGCGCGAAGGCCGGAGCCGCCGCCAGGAGCGCCACCCACAGAAGAGCTCGCATTGAGGGAAAAGAGTGTAGCCCTCGTGGCGTGCTAAGGAAGCAATTGTGACCAGCGCTCCGTCTGCCCTCGAGCAGTTCATTCGCGGCATTCCGCTGTTCTCTCTCGTCGGCCCGGAGGACATGAACGAGGTCCTTCGCGTGCTCCGGCCAGTGCAGCTGAGCGCCGGCGACGTGCTGTTCCGCGAAGGCGAGCCCGGCAAGGCGATGTGGGTGCTCGGTGAAGGCGCCGAGGTGTCGATCAGCACGACGCAGGGCCAGAAGCGGCCGGTCGCGGTCGCGTATGTGCGCAAGGGTGACGTCATCGGCGAGATGGCGCTGGTCGACGACGGCCCACGCTCTGCGACGGCGGTGGTGACGCAAGACGGCCACGCGCATCAGATCGACGCGCAGGAGTTTCACGCCATGCGGGCCACCTTCGTGCCGGCGGCGTTCAAGGTGCTGCGGAAGATCTGCCTCGACCTGTGCTCGCGCCTGCGCGCGACCAACGAGCGCATCGTGCCGTCGGGGCACCAGCACGTCGAGACGCCCGCGCTGCCGCCTGCGCGCCGCCCCGAAGTCGAAGAGCTCGACGCCTTCCCCGCGTTCAAGGCGCTGCCCGCGGTGGTGAAGCTCGCGCTCGCGCAGAAGCTCGACGTCTACGAGTTTCACGAGCTCACGCCGCTGTTCGCCGAGGGCGAGCCGAGCGACGGCGCGTACTTTCTGGTGAGCGGCGAGGTGTCGGTCGGCCGCAACGGCAAGACGCTGGCGAACCTGCCGGCGGGCACCATGTTCGGCGTCGTGGCCTGCATCGACAGCGGCCCGCGCTCGGCCAGCTGCCTCACCACCGGCCCCGCGAAGCTCTTCCGCATGTCGGAGCGGCACTTCGACGGCCTCTTCGCCTCGGGCCACCGCTTCGCGTACCAGATGGTCGACCTCGTCGCCCGGCAGCTCGTCTCGCACGTGCGTGAGGCGAACCAGATGCTGCCCCTGCCCGGTCGTGCAGCAGGCCAGGCGCGTGAAGCCAAGCCCGTGCAGCAGATGCTGGCCGCCGCCCCTGATCCCTCTGACCTCGACCTGGTCGACAAGCCAGAGCTCGAGATCGAACAGGCGTTGCCGCTCGAGCTCGAGCTCGACCTCGGAGACTTCGAGTCAGAAGGCGCGCTGCTCGGGCAGGACGGGGGTTG